>NZ_JAAVCB010000007.1:0-9952 GCF_014802555.1 Clavibacter sp.
GACGAGCATTACCGTGGGACATCGAGGCCTCCTGGCGATGGTTGAACTGAACAGCTCCATCAAGCCAGGAGGCCTCTTCACACGCCCCGAAGTGTCACCAACGTCATGGCCGAGTACATCGTCGCCGCTACTCCGCGGCCGCGTCCGGCGCGGGTGGATCCGTGCGGAAGCCGACCAGGCGGTGCGTGCCGTCGCAGTAGGGCTTGATCGAGGAGACGCCGCAGCGGCAGAGCGCGACCGTCCGCCGGGTGCGCGGCACGGGCCGCCCCTGCGGATCCACGATCTCGAACTCGCCGCGCACGAGCAGCGGGCCGTCCGGGTACGCGATGATGCGCGGCGGCTCGGGCGCGGGCGACCGGGCGGCTCCGGATCCCCGCGTCAACTCGTCGTCCGCGGGCGACGCGCTCACGCGGCGGCCACGACCGCGGCCGTCGACCCCTCCCGCAGCGACGACCGTCCGGCCTGCCAGCTGCTGAGCACGTGCGCGCCGACCCAGCCCTCGACCTCGAGGCACGCGGCCGCGCCGAACAGGACGTCGTCGAGCAGCCCGGGCTCGGACTCGACGAGCCCGCCCGCGAGGTCGTGCGCGGCGATCTGCTCGTGCACGGCGTCGGCCTCGACGTGCTCGTCGTAGTACCAGGCGACGTCGTCGCCGAAGCCCAGCCGGCGGATCCCGCTCGCGTACAGGCGGCTCGGCACGCTCGAGGTTATCTCGAACGCGGCGAGGTGGCCGACGATCGCGCCGCGGAGGCGCCGGTGCAGGCCGAAGAGCGACATGGCGTTCGACGACGCGAGCGTGATCGCGGGCACGTCGTCGAGGTAGGAGCCGTAGCGGTCGTCGAGGCCGACGCCGCGCAGGGTCGCGCCGAAGATGGTGGCGTGCACGCGCTCGGGCCGGCCGCCGCCGTACTCGTCGGCCTGGATCTCCACGAGCGCCGCCTTGGCGCGGCCGCGGAGGCGCGGGATCGCCCAGGAGTGCGGGTCGGCCTCGCCGAGCGTGTAGATCGAGCGCTGCACGAGGAACTCGCGGAGCTGCTCGACGCTCGCCTTCCGCGCGACGAAGCGGGAGAGGGACGGGCCGGAGTCGGCCGAGGTGAGCGCGAAGAGCGCGGCCGCGACGCCCGCGGACGTGGGCTCGGGACGCGCGGGAACGGCGATGCGCTCGCGCAGGACGGCCTCGAACGCGCCCTCGAGGATCCCGCGCACGGCGATCAGCCGCGGGTCCCACTCGCGGTCATCGCCCACCCCGGCGAGGCCGGCGTGGTGCAGCTCGTAGAGGCAGAACAGGGCCAGCTGGACGTCGTCGTCCCGGACCACGTCGCCCGTGGCGGCGAGCGCATCGGCGGCGAGCGCCGCGAGGTCGGGAGCGGAGGCGAGGGAGCGGGCCTCGACGGCGCTGCCGACGGCCGTGTCGGATCCGAGCACGGACGGCGCGGAGGATCCCCCGACGAGGTCGGCGAGGAGCGCGGCGCTGAGCGGGCCGCGCGCGGCGGGGAGGGGCGACGGGAGGGTGCGCACCGCTTCGTGGGCGGTCGCGAGCAGATCGGTCATGGCTCCACCCTCCTCCGCCCTCGGTCGGCGCGGCCGGGCGTGTCGCGGTCTCCCCCGGACAGCGGTAAGGCGTGCCGGAGGCGCCGCGCGCGGTGCGATCGCCGTGCGCGCATCCGGGATACTGCGGAGAGGCCCGCGCCCGGCGGGCGACGGCCGGCCCGAGGAGGTGCCCATGCGACGCGGCACGAACCTGCCCGCCATCGGCGGTTACAACCGCACCGTCGTGCTCGACGCGGTGCGCCGGGCGGCCGAGGGCGCCAGCCGCTCCGAGATCGCCGAGCGCACGGGCCTCAGCGCGCAGACCGTCACCAACGTCTCCCGCCGCCTCATCGACGAGGGGCTCGTGCGCGAGGGCGGCACCGTGATCCGCGGGCCCGGCAAGCCCCGCACCCTCCTGCACCTCGTGGCCGGCGGGCGCTTCGCGGTGGGCGTGCACATGGATCCCGCGGTCATCACCTCCGTGCTGCTCGACCTCGAGGGCACGGTCCTCCGGCACGTGAGCAGCCCGACGCCGTCCGCGTCCCGCCCCGACGAGGTGGTGGCGCTCGTCGCGCGGCTCGTCGACGGGCTCATCGCCGGCGCCGGCGTGGATCGCGGGGCCGTGCTCGGCGTGGGACTCGCCGCCCCCGGACCCATCGACGTGGGCGCGGGCCTCGTGCTGGATCCGCCGATGCTCCCCCACTGGCGCCACGTGCCGCTGCGCTCGGCCCTCAGCACCGCGACCGGGCTGCCGGTGCTCCTCGAGAAGGACGTGACCGCCGCCGCCGTCGCCGAGCTGTGGTTCGGCCCCGGGGATCGCCGACACCTCGCCTTCGTCTACTACGGCACGGGGTTCGGCACCGGCCTCGTGCTCGGCGGCGAGCCCGTGCGCGGCGCGAGCTCCAACGCGGGCGACGCCGGGCACATCATGGTCGCCGCACGCGGGAGGCGCTGCACGTGCGGGCGGGTCGGCTGCGTGGGCGAGCTGATCACCCCGCACGCGCTCGTGCGCCAGGCCGTCGAGGGCGGCGTGCTCCGGGCCGGCGACGTGTCCGACGCGGCGCTCGAGGAGGCGGCGGCGAGCGGCGACGCGGTCGACATGCGCCTGATCGGTGAGGCCTTCCATGCGCTCGCCGCCCGCGCGGACACCGAGGACGGCTCCGCCCGCCGGATCGTGGAGGCGGCAGCCCGGCACCTCGCGCGCGCCATCGTGATCCAGGTGAACCTACTCGACCTCGACGAGGTCGTCTGCGGCGGCCCGTTCTGGCACCCGATCGCGCGCCTCGTGCTGGAGACGCTGCCCGAGGAGGTGCGTCGGTCCCCCGCGCTCATCGCGAAGCACCCCGTGCGGGTGGTCGAGTCGGCCGTCGGCGAGGACGTCGCCGCCGTGGGCGCCGCCTGCCTCGTGCTCGACAACGCGTTCTCGCCGCGCCCGTCGGCGATGCTCATCCGCGGCTGAGCGCCCATCCGCGGCTGAGCGCGTGTCCGCGGCTGGGCGCCCGTCCGCGGCTGGGCGCCCCATCCCGCCGGGCCCGCCTCATCGTCTGCTGCCGACGGCCGGCGATCGCGGTCCGTGCGCCCGCCCCGTCACCGGATCGAGATGGAGGATGTCTTGACATGGATTAGTCCATACGTTTGGCTAATCCCGACGGGCGGCGACGACGCCGACCGTCCGAGCAAGTGGAGCAAGGGAGCACCATGACGAACCGAACGCCTCGCCGCAGGACGCGGGCCCGCATCCTCCAGATCACGGCGGCGTCCGTCGCCGCCCTCCTCCTCGCCACCGGCTGCTCGGGCGGCGCGGGCGGCGGAGGCGACAGCAAGACCATCAAGGTCGCTTACCAAAAGTTCGGCACCTTCACCCAGATGGACGCCCACATGAAGGAGACCGCGAAGACCTTCGAGGCCGCGAACCCCGGCATGAAGGTCGAGTTCGTTCCCATCGCCGCGCAGAACGACGACTACTTCACCAAGCTCGCGCTGATGAACCGCTCCGCCTCGACCGCCCCCGACGTGATGTACGAGGACACGTTCAAGGTGAAGTCCGACGCGGCCGCCGGCTACCTCCTCCCCCTCGACGACCAGGTCGCGAAGTGGGACGACTGGTCGAAGTTCTTCGACTCCGCCAAGCAGGCGGGCGTCGGCGAGGACGGCAAGGTCTACGGGATCCCGATGGGCACCGACACGCGCGCCCTCTGGTACAACAAGGACCTCTTCCAGAAGGCGGGCCTCCCCGTGCCGTGGGAGCCGAAGACCTGGGACGACGTGCTCGACGCCGCGAAGACGATCAAGCAGGAGCTGCCGGACGTGGTGCCCATCAACGTCTACTCGGGCAAGCCGCAGGGCGAGGGCGCGACGATGCAGGGCTTCGAGATGCTGCACTACGGCACCCCCACGGGCACCCTCTACGACGACTCGACGAGCAAGTGGATCACCGGCTCCCAGGGCTTCGAGGACTCGCTCGGCTTCATCCGCGACGTCTACCAGGGCGGGATCGGCCCGAAGCCCGAGGAGGCGCTCGACACCAACATCGGGACCATCGTCGCCGGCCAGCGGATCCCGCAGGGCAAGCTCGCCATCGACCTCGACGGCTCGTGGCTGAGCGGCACCTGGCTCGACACGGGCACGAACCCGTGGCCCGAGTGGAGCGACGTGATGGGCCAGGCGCCCATGCCCACGCAGGACGGCCAGGCTCCCGGCGCGGTCAGCATGTCGGGCGGGTGGACCCTCGCGGTCGGCGCGAAGACGGCGAACCCCGACAAGGCGTTCGAGTTCATCGCCGACGCGCTCGACAAGGACGGTTCGCAGTCGTACGACATCGCGGCCAGCCAGATCGCGGTCCGCAGCGACGTCGCCGAGGATCCCGAGTACGTCGCGTCCAACCCGACGTTCGAGTTCTTCTCCTCCATCGTCGACAAGACGCACTTCCGCCCGGCGACCACCGACTACAGCCGCATCTCCAACGCGATCACCGTGGCCATGGAGTCGGTGATGACCGGCCAGCAGTCCCCGTCGGAGGCCGCGGCCGCCTACGACCAGGCGCTCGTCGGCATCGTCGGCGAGGACGGGACGCAGAAGGCGGAGGGCTGACGGTGGCCACCATCGCCCCCGTCCCGGTCGGCCCCGACGCCGACGTGCGGAGCGCTGACCGGCGGGGCGCCGCGGGATCGGGAGCGGGATCGGGATCGGGATCCGGCCCGGTCGTCGGCGGGCCGTCGCCCGTCCGCCCGGGGCGCGCCCGCGCCCGCGCGCTCCGCACCGGCGCGCGCACCATCCCGCTGCTGCCCTCGATCGTCCTGCTCGCCCTGTTCCTCCTCGGCCCCGTGATCTCGAGCCTCTACAGCTCCTTCACCGACGCGTCCCTCACCGGGTACGCCGCCGGCGGCGCGCAGTTCATCGGGTTCGACAACTACACGGCGCTGTTCGCGGATCCCGACTTCCCCAAGTCGGTGCTCCTCACGCTCGCGTTCGTGTTCTTCTCCGCGGTCGTCGGGCAGAACGTCGTCGGCCTCGGCCTGGCGCTGCTCATGCGACAGGGGAACCGCGTCGTGCGCGCGATCGTCGGCACCTTCGTCATCGCGGCGTGGGTGCTGCCGGAGATCGTCGCCGCGTTCGCCGCGTACGCGTTCTTCAACGACTCGGGCACGCTCAACACGATCCTCGGCTTCTTCGGGATCCAGGGCCCGAACTGGCTCTACGGCCTGCCGCTGCTGTCGGTCATCCTCGCGAACGTCTGGCGCGGATCCGCCTTCTCGATGCTCGTCTACTCGGCGGCCGTGCAGGAGGTGCCGCCGGAGATCACCGAGTCCGCCGAGGTGGACGGCGCGACCGGCTGGCAGCGGCTGGTGTTCATCACGCTGCCGGTCATCAGCCGCAGCATCTCGACCAACCTGATGCTTACCACGCTGCAGACGCTCTCGGTCTTCACCCTCATCTTCGTGATGACGGGCGGCGGTCCGGGCACCAGCAGCTCGACCCTGCCGATCCTCGCCTACCAGGAGGCGTTCCAGTTCTCGCAGCTGGGCTTCGGCACCGCGATCGCCACGATCATGCTGCTCGTCGGCGCGGTCTTCTCGGTGATCTACATCAGGGCGCTGCGCCCGGAGGTGGACTGACCATGGCCGTGACCACGATGACCCCGACGACCACGCCGGCCGCCCGCCCGGCCCGAGGAGGCGGTCGGCCCGGCCTCCGGGATCCCGCATGACCTCTCCCAGCGGCCGCGTGATGCGCCTCGTCGCGAACCTGGTGCTCGTCGTCGTCGCCCTGTGCTTCGCGGTGCCGCTCGTCTGGCTCGTGCTGGCGTCGGTCGACCCGTCGGCGACGCTCTCGGCGAAGGTGCCGGCGGAGTTCACGCTGGAGAACTTCCGGGCCGTGCTCACGCCCGAGATCTCGTTCATCCCCCTGATGAACAGCCTCGTGCTCTCGGGCGGCTGCGCCGTCGTGACGGTGGTGGTCGCGATCCTCGCGGCCTACCCCCTGTCGCGGTACCGGATGCGGATCAACAAGCCGTTCCTCTACGGGATCCTCTTCGGCACGTGCCTGCCCATCACCGCGATGATGGTGCCCGTCTACAGCCTCTTCGTCACGCTCGACCTCATCGACTCGATCGGCGGCACGGTCTTCTTCCTCGCCGCCACGAGCCTGCCGATGGCGATCTGGATGGCGAAGAACTTCATGGACTCGGTACCGATCTCCCTCGAGGAGGCCGCGTGGACGGACGGCGCGTCTATGATGCGCACGCTCACCCACATCGTCGTGCCGCTCATGCGGCCCGGGATCGCGGTGGTGTTCATCTTCGTGTTCATCCAGGCCTGGGGGAACTTCTTCGTGCCCTTCATCCTCCTGCTGAGCCCGGACAAGCAGCCGGCCGCCGTGAGCATCTTCAACTTCTTCGGGCAGTACGGCTCGGTCGCGTACGGCCAGCTCGCGGCGTTCTCGCTCGTCTACTCGGTGCCCGTCATCGCGCTGTACGTGCTCGTCTCGCGCACGCTCGGCGGGTCGAACGCCCTCGCCGGCGCCGTGAAGGGCTGATCCGCGGGCGGCGGCATCGGCCCATCGCCACGCTGACGCCGCCCGACCGCACCATCCGCCATCGGCGCCGACCGCGCGCCGCGCACGACCCGATCCACCCGCCCGCGGCACGCCGCGCCATCGACTGGAGATGACCATGCCCCCCACCACCGCGCTCGCCGAGGCCCGCATCGCCCGCTTCATCCTCGACCGCCTCACCCCGAACGTCCACCGCCGGCGGATCCCGCTCACGATCGAGGCCTGGGACGCGCCCGGCGAACCGGTCCCGTTCGCGGAGGCCGTGCAGCAGGAGTACCGGCCGTTCGCGGTCGGCACGCCGTGGAGCCGGGCATGGGGCACGACGTGGTTCCACGTCACCGGGACCGTGCCCGACGACGCGGACGCCGCGGGCACCGCGCTCGAGGTGCTCGTCGACCTCGGCTTCAGCGACCGCCAGCCCGGGTTCCAGGCCGAGGGCCTCGTCCACCGTCCCGACGGCAGCGTCGTGAAGGCCATCGAGCCGTACAACGGGTACGTGCCGCTCGAGGGCGTCGGGGCGGGCACCGGGCCGGGCACGCCCATCGACCTCTGGATCGAGGCCGCCTCGAACCCCGACGTCGGCGGCAACTCCTTCTACGGCGAGACGCCGCTCGGCGACCTCGCCACCGCGGGCGACGATCCCCTCTACACGCTCCGCACCATGGACCTCGCGTGGCGCGACGAGGCCGTCTGGGAGCTCGACCGCGACGTCTGGACGCTGCAGGGGCTCATGGGCCAGCTGGATCCGGCGTCGTCGCGGCGGGCCGAGATCCTCGCGGCGCTGGAGCGCGCGTGCGACGCGGTGGATCCCGACGACGTCGCCGGCACCGCCGCCGCCGGCCGGAGGGCGCTCGCGGCGGTGCTCGCGGCGCCCGCCCACGCGAGCGCGCACCGGGTCACGGCCGTCGGCCACGCGCACATCGACTCCGCGTGGCTCTGGCCCGTGCGCGAGACGCGCCGCAAGGTCGCCCGCACGTTCTCCAACGTGCTCGCGCTCATGGACGAGGATCCCGACTTCGTGTTCGCGGCCTCCAGCGCGCAGCAGTACGCCTGGCTGAAGGAGGACCACCCGGGCCTGTTCGAGCGGCTGCGCCAGCGCGTGGCCGAGGGCCGCTTCGTGCCCGTCGGCGGCATGTGGGTCGAGTCCGACACGAACATGCCGGGCGGCGAGGCGCTCGTCCGCCAGCTCGTGCAGGGCAAGCGGTTCTTCCTCGAGGAGTTCGGGATCGACGCCCGGGAGGTGTGGCTGCCCGACTCCTTCGGCTACACGGCCGCGCTGCCGCAGATCGTGCGGGGCGCGGGAGCGGAGTACTTCTTCACGCAGAAGCAGTCGTGGAACGAGACCAACACGATGCCGCACCACACCTTCCTCTGGGAGGGGATCGGCGGCAGCCGCGTCTTCACGCACTTCCCGCCGGTGGACTCCTACAACTCCGACCTCTCCGGCGAGGACCTCGCGCGCGCCGAGCGGCAGCACGCGGAGAAGGCCGTGAGCAACGCGTCCATCGTCCCGTTCGGCTGGGGGGACGGCGGCGGCGGGCCCACCCGCGAGATGGTCGCGGCCGCCCACCGCACACGCGACCTCGAGGGGTCGCCGCGCGTCACGCTCGGCACGCCGCTCGACTTCTTCGACGCCGCGAAGGCCGAGCTCCGGGACCCGCACGTGTGGTCGGGCGAGATGTACCTGGAGTTCCACCGCGGCACGTACACGTCGCAGGCGCGCACGAAGCAGGGGAACCGGCGGAGCGAGCACCTGCTGCGGGAGGCGGAGCTGTGGCTCGCGACCGCGGCGGTGCGCGGCCTCGTCGAGTACCCGCACGACGAGCTCGACGCGCTCTGGCGCACGGTGCTGCTGCTGCAGTTCCACGACATCCTGCCGGGCACGTCCATCGCCTGGGTGCACCAGGAGGCGGAGCGCGAGCACGCCCGCGTGCAGGGGCGGCTGCGGGAGCTCATGGCCGACGCGCAGTCGGTGCTCGCGGGATCCGGCGAGCGGCGCATCGCGTTCAACGCGGCGCCCGTGGACGCGGCGGGCGTCGGCGCGCTGTCGGCCGCGGTCGTGGATCCCGCGCCCGGCTCCCCCGCGCCCGTCGCGGACGGCGACGGCTGGCTCATCGACAACGGCCTCGTCCGCGCGCGCTTCGAGGCCGACGGCACGGTGTCCTCGCTCGTGGACGCGGCATCGGGTCGCGACCTCGTCGCACCGGGTCAGCGCCTCGGCCTCCTGCAGCTCTTCCGCGACACCCCGAACCAGTGGGACGCGTGGGACATCGACGACGCCTACCGCCGCAACCGCACCGACCTCACCGATGTCGAGTCGGTGCGGATCGAGGGCGCGGCCCTCGTGGTCGAGCGCGCCTTCGGCGCCTCGCGCGTCACCCAGACGTGGACGCTGCCGGCCGGCGAGCCGGAGCTGCAGGTCGTCACCGACGTCGACTGGCACGAGCGGCAGAAGCTCCTGAAGCTCGCGTTCCCGGTCGACGTGCACGCCGACCGCGCCGCGTCCGAGGTGCAGTTCGGGCACGTGCAGCGGGTGACGCACGCGAACACCTCGTGGGAGACGGCGCGCTTCGAGACGGTGGCGCACCGCTGGGTGCACGTGGGTGAGCCCGGCTTCGGGGTGGCGGTCGCGAACGACGCGACGTACGGGCACGACGTGACGCGGATCCCCCGCCCCGACGGCGGCAGCGCGACCCTCGTGCGCCAGTCGCTGCTGCGGGCGCCCGTGTTCCCCGACCCGCACGCCGACCAGGGCCGGCACGTGCTGCGCTCCGCGGTGCGGGTCGCGCCCGACGTGCTGGGCGCCGCCGACGCGGGCTACCGGCTGAACCTGCCGATGCGCGAGGTCGCCGGCGACCACGGCGTCGCCCCGCTCGTCACGTCGTCCAACGCGGCCGTCGTGATCGAGGCCGTCAAGCTCGCCGAGGACCGCTCGGGCGACCTGGTCGTGCGGCTCTACGAGGCGCGCGGCGGCCGCGAGCGCACGGTCGTGCGGGTTGACGCGGCAGCCGGCCTCGGCGACCCCATCCGCACCGACCTGCTGGAGCGGCCGCTGGAGGGCGCCGACGCGCGGCCGTCGGGCGAGGGGATCGAGCTGACGCTGCGGCCGTTCGAGATCGCGACCCTGCGGTTCGCGCGCGCCTAGCTGTACTCGGCCGTGACGTTGGTGACACTTCGGGGCGTGTGAAGAGGCCTCCTGGCTTGATGGAGCTGTCTAGTTCAACCATCGCCAGGAGGCCTCGATGTCCCATCGCTAATGCCCGGTTGACTGTTCATGGTCGGCTTCTCCTCGTGCGTCGGGTAGTCGAGGATCGTCGTCCGGTGTCGCATGTGGCTCGCGAGCTCGGGGTGTCGCGTCAGTGCGCGCATC
>NZ_JAAVCB010000008.1:0-15340 GCF_014802555.1 Clavibacter sp.
AGCAGCTCAACGGCCGACCACGCAAAACGCTCGACTGGGACACCCCAGCCGAGCGAATGCGTGCTCTACTGACAACCATCTAAATCATCAGGTGTTGCGACGACCACGAGAATCCGCCGATGCGGGGGGGGGCGTCGTCGTCCCCACGCTCCTCCTCCCCGCCTGCCGCCGACCGGCCCCCGGATACGATTGCCCTGATGACCTCCACCCCTCCCGCTCCCGCCTCGACCGGCGGCGGCACCGCGCTGGCCCCCGCCCTCGAGCGCCTCGGCACGGTCTTCGGGTACGACGCGTTCCGCGGCGACCAGCAGGAGATCGTCGAGCACGTCATCGGCGGCGGCGACGCCCTCGTGCTCATGCCCACGGGCGGCGGCAAGTCGCTCTGCTACCAGATCCCGAGCCTCGTCCGCGAGGGCACCGGCGTCGTCATCTCGCCCCTCATCGCGCTCATGCAGGACCAGGTCGACGCGCTGCGCGCCGTCGGCGTCCGCGCCGCGTTCCTCAACTCCACGCAGGACCTCGAGACCAGCCGCGAGGTCGAGCGCGCCCTCCTCGACGGCGACCTCGACCTGCTCTACCTCGCGCCCGAGCGCCTCATCCTCGACCGGATGGGCCGCCTCCTCGACGAGGCGCGCATCGCCCTGTTCGCCATCGACGAGGCGCACTGCGTCTCCCAGTGGGGCCACGACTTCCGCAAGGACTACCTGGCGCTGTCGATGCTCCAGGAGCGCTGGCCCGAGGTGCCGCGCATCGCGCTCACCGCGACGGCCAACGAGGCCACGCACGCCGACATCACCGCGCGCCTCGGCTTGGAGGACGCGCGCCACTTCGTCTCCTCGTTCGACCGGCCGAACATCCGCTACCGCATCGTGCCCAAGGCCGAGCCGCGCAAGCAGCTGGTGGACCTCATCCGCACCGAGCACGCGGGCGACGCGGGCATCGTCTACTGCCTCTCCCGCAAGACCGTCGAGCAGACGGCCGAGGCGCTGAACAAGCAGGGGATCACCGCGCTGCCGTACCACGCGGGCCTCGACGCCGCCGTCCGGCAGCGCAACCAGGCCCGCTTCCTCCGCGAGGACGGCATCGTCATGTGCGCCACCATCGCGTTCGGCATGGGCATCGACAAGCCCGACGTGCGCTTCGTCGCCCACATCGACCTGCCCAAGTCCATCGAGGGCTACTACCAGGAGACCGGGCGCGCGGGCCGCGACGGCCTGCCGTCCACCGCCTGGCTCGCCTACGGACTGCAGGACGTCGTGCAGCAGCGTCGCATGATCGACCAGTCCGAGGGCGATGCGCAGCACCGCCGCCGGCTGTCGCAGCACCTCGACGCGATGCTCGCGCTCTGCGAGACGGTCGGCTGCCGCCGGGTGCAGCTCCTGCGCTACTTCAGCGAGGAGACGGGTCCGTGCGGCAACTGCGACACGTGCCTCGAACCCGTCGAGACGTGGGATGCGACGGTGCCGTCGCAGAAGCTGCTGTCCACCGTCGTGCGGCTGCAGCGCGAGCGGAACCAGCGTTTCGGCGCGGCGCACCTCATCGACATCCTGCTCGGCAACGAGACCGACCGCGTCCGCCAGCAGGGGCACGACCAGCTCGCCACGTTCGGCATCGGCGGCGAGCTCACCGACGTGCAGTGGCGCGGCGTGGTCCGGCAGCTGCTGGCCCAGGGCCTCCTCGGCGTGAGCGACGACGGCTACGGCACCCTCGTCATCACCCCGGGCAGCGGCGACGTGCTCACCGGATCCCGGCAGGTGCCCATGCGGCAGGAGCCCGAACGCATCGTGCGCGGGCGCGGCACCCGCACCACGCGCAGCAAGGGCGGCCAGGTGGTGGACCTGCCCGAGGAGGCGCAGGGCCTCTTCGAGGAGCTCCGCGCGTGGCGCTCCGAGCAGGCCAAGGAGCAGGGCGTGCCCGCGTACGTGGTGTTCGCCGACGTCACCCTGCGCGAGGTCGCGACCGTGCGCCCGCAGGACCTCGGTCAGCTCGCGGGCATCACGGGCGTCGGCCAGAAGAAGCTCGACACGTACGGCGAGGGGCTGCTCGCGGTCGTCGCCGCCGGATCCGTCGCGGCCGACTAGCGCGTCGGCCGACCAGGGCGCCGGCCGATGGGGGCTTCGGCAGACCAGGGCGACCGTCGGCCGGCCCGGGGCGGGGAGGAGACCCGGTCCCGAGCCTCGAGGGCTGCGGGACCGAGCCGCGCTCACGGCCGACTTTTACCCGAAGACCGGCCCGGCGCTGGCGGGACAGCTCACCCGAAGAGCTGTCGCCGTTGCCCACGATCGTACTGGTCCGGCTGCGCGCTCCTCGCGGGCTGTGGGGAGCGGACGCGGCGTGCTAGCGGGATGCTCCGGAGGCGGCCGGGCGATCGGACCCGCATGTAAACAGCGTGTAACGGGAGGCCGCAAACGCTTCATCGGGATTGCCAACACCGTATGGCGTATTTGTAATATGTCACCTACCACCGGCTGCTCGAGGCCGGACGAGGGAGCGCCATGGCAGTGACCGGAGCAGATGCGGATGCTATCCGCACGGGCGCGCGCCGCGGGGCCGTCCTCCCCACCACGGGATCCCGCAGCCCGCTGGGCGCCGATGCCGTCACCCTCGGCGGCGGCCTGCTCGGGGCCTGGCAGGAGCGCAACCGCTCCCGCACCATCCCCCACGCCATCGCGTCGATGACCGCCGCCGGCAACCTCGACGACCTCCGTGCGGTCGTCGACGGGCCGGGCGAGCGGCCCGCGCCGCGCTACCCGTTCCTCGACACCGACGTCTACAAGACCCTCGAGGGCATCGCCTGCGAGGTCGGCCGGGGCACCGCGAGCGCCGAGATGCGCGCCTTCCTCGCCGAGGCCACGGACGTGCTCGAGCGCGTGCAGGCGGAGGACGGCTACATCGGCTCGTACGTGCAGCGGCCCGGATCCGAGCGCGCGCCCTGGTCCGACCTCGCCTGGGGCCATGAGCTCTACAACCTCGGGCACCTCATCCAGGCCGCGATCGCCGACTCCCGCCAGGGCGGCGACGGCCGGCTCCTCGCCGTGGCGCGCCGCTTCGCCGACGCCGCGGTCCGCGCGTTCGGACCGGGCGGACGCGTCGAGGTCTGCGGGCACCCCGAGGTCGAGATGGCGCTCGTCGAGCTGTTCCGCGAGACGGGGGAGCGGGCGTACCTCGACCTCGCCGCCGCGTTCGTCGACCGTCGCGGGCACGGCACGGTGGCGACGCGGATCTTCCCCGCCGAGTACTTCCAGGACGCCCACCCCTTCCGTGAGATGCCCGCCGTCACGGGCCACGCCGTCCGCATGGCCTACCTCGCCGCCGGTGCCACGGACGTGGCCCTCGAGACGGGCGACGACGAGCTGCTCGCCGCATCCGTCCGCCTGTTCGACGACGCGGTGCGCACGCGGCTCTACGTGACGGGCGGACTCGGCAGCCGCCACTCGGACGAGGCGATCGGCGACGCGTACGAGCTGCCGAGCGAGCGCTCCTACAGCGAGACCTGCGCCGCCATCGCCGTGATGCAGTGGGCGTGGCGCCTCTTCCTCGCGACCGGCGAGCCCCGCTTCCTCGACACGCACGAGACCGTGCTGCTGAACGCCTACGCGGTGGGCCTCTCCGCCGACGGCACGGGCTTCTTCTACGACAACCCGTTGCAGCGCCGCCCCGACCACCACGCGCAGTCGGGCGCCGAGACCGAGGGCGAGCTGATGCGCCGCCCGTGGTTCACCTGCCCGTGCTGCCCGCCGAACATCGTGCGCTGGATGAGCGAGCTGCAGGACCACGTCGCGGTGCAGGACGGCGACGACCTCGTGATCGCCCACCCGACCGCGTGCGTGATCCGCACCGACGCGCTCGACGTGCGCGTGACGACCGCGTACCCATGGGACGGCGCCGTGCGCGTCGAGGTGCTGCGCGCATCCGGGGCCGAGAGCGGCATCGTGCTGCGTCGTCCGGGCTGGTGCCGGTCCGCGACCGCGGTCGTGCAGGGGGTCGACGGATCCGTCGCCGAGGTCGACGCATCGGCTCCCGATCGGTGGATCCGCGCCTCCCGCGCCTGGTCCGCGGGCGACGCGCTCGTGGTAGAGCTCGACATGCCCGTGCGCGCCCTCGGCTCCCACCCGCACCTCGACGCCACCCGGGGGACCCTCGCGGTGGCGCGCGGCCCGATCGTCTTCGCCGTCGAGCAGGAGGACGCCGGCGCACCCGTCGACGACCTGCTCCTCGACCCGCGCGACCTGGCGGAGGCACGGACCGTGCCGCTCCCGCTCGCCGCGCCGTGGGGTCCTGCGTCGGACGCGGCAACCGCCGCCGACCCGGGCGTCGCGCTCGCCGTGCGCCTCCGCCGCGCGCTCCCCGCGCCGGACGAGCTCTACCCCGAGGTCGTCCCCGGAACCGCAGCTCCCGCCGCGTCGGCCGATCCCGTCGACGCCGTGCTCGTGCCGTACGCCCTGTGGGGCAACCGGTCGCCGGGCGCGATGCGGGTCTGGATCCGCGCCGCCGACACCGGCTGAGCCGCCGTCCGCGCGCACGCCACCCGGATCCACCCGATCCGGGGCGATGGCGCGCACCTCCGCTTCCCATCCCCTCCCATCGCACGACCCCGTCCGTCATTCCCCACCCGGTGCGCCTCGGCCGCCATCCACGAAACGAGAGTCCGATGAACAGACGAATCACCGCCGTCGGGCTGGCCGTCGCCGCCAGCCTCGCCCTCACCTCCTGCGCCGGCGCCGGCGGAGGAGCCGCGGCAGGCGGCGTCACCGGTCCTGCCGACACCGGCGGCACCATGCAGGTGCTCGCCAGCACCGACTTCTCGCATCTCGACCCGGAGATGGGCTACGACACCGGTGTCCAGGACCTCTACCGGCTCATCTACCGGACGCTCACCACCGCGACCGGCAAGGACGGCGCCACGATCGGGCCGGACCTCGCGACCGACACGGGCACGCCCAACGCCGACGCCACCGTGTGGACGTTCACGCTCAAGGACGGCCTCAAGTTCGAGGACGGCTCACCCATCACCAGCGAGTCCGTCAAGTTCGGCGTCGAGCGGTCCTTCGACCCGGCGCTCGCGATCGGCACGCCGTACACCCGGCTCTACCTGGCGGGTGGCGAGTCGTACAAGGGCCCCTACCAGTCGGGCGACCTCTCCTCGATCGAGACGCCGGACGAGAAGACCATCGTCTTCCACCTGAACCGCTCCGTCCCGGAGTTCTCGAGCGTCGCCGCGCAGAGCACCTTGACGCCGTTCCCGGCCGACAAGGACAAGGTGACGGTCACGAGCATGGACCAGCAGCCCATCGCGTCCGGGCCGTACCGGGTCACCGCCCGCACGGCCGGCTCCTCCCTCACCCTCGAGCGCAACCCCGAGTGGGACCAGTCGACCGACGGTGTGCGGACGGCCAAGCCCGACAAGTGGCAGTTCACCGTGGGCCTCGACCAGGCGACCATCGACGAGCGCTTGCTCGCCAACCAGGGCGACGACAAGAACGCGATCGCGTACACGATCACCGCGGCGAGCGTCTCCCGCATCCAGACCCCGCAGATCAAGGCGCGCACGGTCACCGGCGACCAGGCCTGCACCACGTACCTCGGCCTCAACACGACCAAGCCGCACCTCGACGACGTGCGCGTCCGGCAGGCGATCTCCTATGCGATCGACAAGAAGTCGCTCGCCGACGTCGCCGGCGGCCCGTCCATCGCCGAGCCCGCGTCCACGATGCTCACCCCGTCCATCCCGGGCCACAAGGACTTCGACCTCTACCCGAGCACCGACAGCGCGGGTGACGTCGACAAGGCGAAGGCGCTGCTCGCTGAGGCGGGCGTCCCGCAGGGCTTCACGATGACCCTGGACGTGCGCAACCTGCCCTCCGCGCAGAAGCAGGCCGAGGCGCTCCAGCAGTCGCTCGCCAAGGTGGGCATCACCGTCGAGTTCAACATCATCGACACGGCGACCTACTACGAGACCATCGGCACCCCCTCGCAGCAGCACGACGCCGCCGTCACCGGCTGGTGCCCGGACTGGCTGTCGCCCAGCACGGTGCTCCCGACGCTGTTCGACGGACGCCAGATCAGCGACAAGGGCAACAACGACCTCTCCCAGCTGAACGATGCCGCGGTCAATGCCAAGATCGATGAGGTCTCCGCCATGACGGACCTCGACGCGGCGAAGACCGCGTGGGGGGACCTCGACGAGCAGATCCAGCAGCTCGCCCCGACCGTGCCGCTCCTCTTCGCGCAGTCCGTGCTCGTCGTCGGCGAGAACGTGCGGAACGCGTACTCGAGCCCCCTGTTCGCGGGCGGCATCGACTACGCCACCATCGGCCTCCACACGGGGAAGTAGGCGGTGACCGCCACCCTCCAGGGCGCCAGCGCGCCCGACACGGCCTCCGCGTACCCGACGGGACGGCCGCCCGCCGTCACGCCGGCGAAGCGCGTGGTCGCGGCCCTCCGGTCGACGCCGTCCGTCATCGCCAGCGCCGTGTTCCTGGTGCTGGTCCTGGTGCTCGCGGTGTTCGCGCCGCTCCTGTCCGGGATCACCGGCTGGGGCCCCACGACCTTCGACGCGACGGCCGTCGACCCCGTCCTCGGCGGTCTGCCCATCGGCCCGTTCGGCGGCGTCAGCGCGCAGCACTGGTTCGGCGTCGAGCCGCAGAACGGGCGCGACATCTTCGCCCGGATCGCGTACGGCGCCCGGGTGTCCATGCTCATCGCGGTCTCCGCGACGGTCGTCACCACGGCCGTCGGCGTCATCGCGGGGATGGTCGCCGGCTACTACGGCGGCATCGTCGACCAGATCGTGTCGCGGGTCATGGACTTCCTCATGGCGTTCCCCGCGCTGATCTTCATCATCGCGGTCCTGTCGGCCCTGCCCGCGGGCAACCGGCCGGCGCTGCTCGTCCTGGTGCTCAGCGTCTTCGGCTGGCCGTACACGGCGCGCATCGTGCGCGGCCAGACCATGACGCTCCGCACGCGCGAGTTCGTGGAGGCGGCCCGGGCGTCCGGCGCCTCCTCCCTGCGCGTGGTCTTCCGCGAGGTGCTGCCGAACCTGCGCGGCACCATCATCGTGCTGGCGACGCTCTCGGTGCCGGGCTACATCGGCACCGAGGCGTCCCTGTCGTTCCTCGGCGTCGGCGTGCTGCCGCCGACGCCGTCGTGGGGCCAGATGATCGCCGACTCGGTGAACTGGTACACGGTCGACCCGGCGTACTTCATCGTGCCGGGCTCGTTCCTCTTCGTCACGGTGCTGTCGTTCACGGTCTTCGGCGACCACCTCCGCACCGCGCTCGAGCAGGGGGAGGCGGCATGATCGGCTACCTCCTCCGCCGCGCGGGCGCCGCGGTCATCGTGCTCGCGCTCATCAGCCTGTTCACCTACGCGATCTTCTTCCTGCTGCAGCCGGACCCCGCCGTCACCATCTGCGGCAAGACCTGCACGCCGGACAAGATCGACTCCATCCGCGCCCTCCTCGGCCTCGACCGGCCCTTCTGGGTGCAGTACGGCGACTTCGTCACGGGGCTGTTCACGGGCCGCACCTACGGCGACGGCCCGACGGCGATCCAGTGCACGGCGCCCTGCCTGGGCTTCAGCTTCCAGACCCAGCAGCCCGTGCTCGACCTGCTGCTGTCGCGACTTCCCGTGAGCATCACCGTCGCGGTCGGCGCGGCGGTCCTCTGGATCCTCTTCGGCGTGGCCGGCGGCCTCGTCAGCGCGATCAAGCAGGGCAGCGTGTGGGACCGGACCGCGATGGCCGGGGCTCTCGTCGGCATCAGCGTGCCGGTGCCCTTCGCTGCGCTGCTCCTCCAGTACGTGCTCGTCGTGCAGCTGCAGGTGCTCCCGTTCCCGCAGTCGGTGGCGTTCAGCGACGACCCGGTCGGGTGGTTCGAGTCGTACATCATGCCGTGGACCGTGCTCGCGCTCGGCTACGCGGCCGTGTACGCGCGCATCGTGCGGGCCAACGTGATCGACACCCTGCAGGAGGACTACCTGCGGACCGCGCGCGCCAAGGGCCTGTCGGCCGCGCTCGTGATCCGTCGCCATGCCCTCCGGCCGTCGCTCACGCCCGTCGTCACGTTGTTCGGCATGGACTTCGCCGGGCTGCTCGGCGGGGCCGTGATCGCCGAGAGCATCTTCGGCCTCAACGGCGTCGGCAAGGTCGCCGCCGACTCCATCGCCAAGAACGACCAGCCCGTCATCATGGGCGTCACGCTCCTCGCCGCGGCCTTCGTGGTCGTCGGGAACGTCGTCGTCGACGTGCTCTACACCGTGCTCGACCCCCGAGTGAGGATCACCGCGTGACCGCCACAGAGACGCACCGCCCGCCCGCCCGCGCCGTCCCCGGGACGCCGCTCCTCGAGGTGGAGCACCTCACCATCGCGTTCCCCACGTCGCGGGGACCGGTCGAGGTCGTGAAGGACCTCTCCTTCCGCGTGGAGCCGGACAGCACCCTCGGCATCGTGGGGGAGTCCGGATCCGGCAAGTCGATGACCTCGCTCGCCGTGATGGGCCTCATCCCGCGCGGCGGCACGGTCACCGGATCCATCAAGCTGGCCGGCGAGGAGCTCGTGGGCCGCACCGACCGGGAGCTGCGGGCCATGCGCGGCGACCGCATGGCGATGGTGTTCCAGGATCCGCTCTCCTCGCTCAACCCCTACTACACGGTGGGGCTGCAGATCGAGGAGGCCTACCGGGCGCATCGCCCCGGCTCCCGGAAGGCCGTGCGCTCGACCGTGGTGGCGGCGCTCGAGCGGGTCGGGATCAAGGAGGCCGCGACGCGCGTGGACCACTACCCGCACCAGTTCTCGGGCGGCATGCGGCAGCGCATCATGATCGCGATGGCGCTGTGCCTCGAGCCCGAGCTGCTCATCGCCGACGAGCCGACCACGGCGCTCGACGTGACGGTGCAGGCGCAGATCCTCGACCTCATGCGCTCCATCCGCGCCGAGACGGGGATGGGCATGCTCGTCATCACCCACGACCTCGCGGTGGTCTCGTCGCTGGCCGACGAGGTGCTCGTCATGCAGCACGGGCACCGCGTGGAGAGCGGCACCACCGAGCGCGTGTTCACCGCGCCGGAGGACCCGTACACGCACGCCCTGCTCGAGGCGATCCCCCGCATCGACGCCGCCTACGACCGCCTGACGACGGGACCCGCCTCATGAGCCCACACGACGCATCCGCCCCCGCGCCCGCCCCGACCGCCACAGCGGCGACGCCCGAGCCCTTCCTCTCCGCGCGCGACCTCACCAAGGAGTACGTGACGCGCGGCGGCCGCGGGCTCCGGCCGCCCGTGCGGCGCTTCCTCGCGGTCGACGGCGTGAGCCTCGACGTGCCGACCGGGCAGACCCTCTCCATCGTGGGCGAGTCCGGATCCGGCAAGTCGACGACCGCGCGCATCATCGCGCACCTGCTCGACCCGACCTCCGGCACGTTCGCGCTGAAGGGCGAGGACATGACGCACGCGAAGGGCGCCGCCCTCCGCGAGTTCCGGCGGCAGGTGCAGGTGGTGTTCCAGGATCCGGCGTCGTCGCTGAACCCGCGGCACACGGTGGAGCAGATCATCAGCGCGCCCCTGCGGTACCAGGGCATCACGACGCCGGGCGGGCACGGGCAGCTCGTGCGCGACCTGCTCGACCGGGTGGGCCTCAACCCCGACCACGCGCAGCGCTATCCCGCGCAGTTCTCGGGCGGGCAGTGCCAGCGCATCGGGATCGCGCGGGCGCTCGCCGTGAGCCCGGGCCTCATCGTGTGCGACGAGGCGGTCTCCGCGCTCGACGTCACGGTGCAGGCGCGCGTCATCGCGCTGCTCCGCGACCTCCAGCGGGAGCGGGGGCTCAGCTACGTCTTCATCGCGCACGACCTCGCCGTCGTGCGGCAGCTCTCCGACCGCGTCGCCGTGATGAGCTCGGGGAAGGTCGTGGAGGAGGGTACGCGCGACGACGTGTTCGAGCGCCCGCAGCACCCGTACACGCGGTCGCTGCTCGACGCCGTGCCGCGCATCGACCCCGAGTGGGATCGCAGGCGGCAGGCCGCGCGCGCCGCGGCCGGCCTCGACACCACCGCCATCGAGACGGCGGGCGGGTCGGCCGCGTGATCGTCGGATCCGCCACCGTCCCCGGCGTCCACGTCACCGACCACGAGATCGAGGTCCCGCTCGACTGGGAGGCGGCGCGCGCCGGCGAGCCCACGTCGACCATCACGGTGTTCGCCCGCGAGCTCGTCGCCCCCGACCGCCGCGGCGACGACCTGCCCGCGCTCCTCTACCTCCAGGGCGGCCCGGGCGGGAAGTCGCCGCGCGTGCTCGACGACGGCGGCTGGATCGGCCACGCCCTCCGCACGCACCGCGTCGTGCTCCTCGACCAGCGCGGCACCGGGCGGAGCACGCCAGTGACGGCGCGCACCATGATCCGGTTCGGCGACGACCACGGGTCGGCTGCCCGGTACCTCGCGCTCTTCCGGGCCGACTCGATCGTGCAGGACGCCGAGGCGCTCCGGCAGCACCTCGAGGGCGGGCGCCGCTGGTCGACGCTCGGCCAGAGCTACGGCGGGTTCCTCACGCTCACCTACCTGTCGCTCGCGCCCGAGGCCCTCTCGGCCTGCTACGTGACCGGCGGGCTCGCCTCGCTCGACCCCGACGCCGAGGAGGTCTACCGCCGGACCTACCCGCGCACGGTCCGGAAGAACGCCGGGTACCACGCGCGCTACCCGGGCGACGTGGGGATCCTGTCCCGGCTCGCCGACCGGCTCCAGGTCGGCGACGTGTCGCTGCCCGACGGCGACGTGCTCACGGTCCGGCGCCTGCAGACCATCGGCATCGACCTCGGCATGGCGCCGGGGAGGGAGCGGATCCACGCGCTGCTGGACGAGGCGCTCGACGACCGCGGCGAGCCCACCGACGTGCTGCTCGCCGAGGTGCTGCGCCTCACCTCGTACGCGGGGAACCCGCTCTTCGCGGCGATGCAGGAGAGCATCTACGCGTCAGGCACCCGGCCCGCGACCGCGTGGGCCGCCGAGCGGGAGCGCGGCCGTCACCCGGCGTTCGCGCCGACCGCCCGGCCGCTGCTGCTCACCGGCGAGATGATGTACCCCTGGATGTTCGACGAGATCCGGCTGCTGCGCCCGTTCCGCGGCGCGGTCGAGGAGATGGCCCGTCGCGACGACTGGCCGGAGCTCTACGACCCGGCCCGGCTCGCCGCCAACGAGGTGCCCATCGCCGCCGCGATCTACCACGACGACATGTACGTGGACGCGCGGCTGCAGCAGGACACGGTCGCGCGCGTGGGCAACGCCCGCGCGTGGATCACGAACGAGCACGAGCACGACGGCCTCGGAGCGCCCGGCGTGCTCGGGCGCCTGATGGACACGATCGCCCGCGATGGAGGAGCACTGCCCCGATGACCGACACGACCCCCGACACCGACCCCGGCGCGGCGCGCGTCCCCTCCACCCCCGAGGACCGCCGCCCGCCGCGCCTCGCGGAGCTGCCCGCCTTCCAGGACCTCATGGCGGGCGGCTGGATCACGCCCGACCGCACGCCGACGACCGTGCCCGGCGCGGTCGAGGCCGGGGCAGCGCACCGCGCCCGGCTGAGCGCCGCGATGCCCGGCGTGACCCTCGCGGTGGTGAGCGGCTACGCGCCCACGCGCAACGACGACTGCCGCTACGCGTTCCGCGCCGACAGCGACTTCGTGTGGCTCACCGGCGTGCAGATCGAGGGCGCCGTGCTCGTGATGCACGCGGTCCCGGGCGGCCACGACGCGGTCCTGCACGTGCCCGCGCCCGCGCATCCGGGGGATCCGCGCTTCTACTCCGACGCCGACCACGGCGAGCTCTGGGTGGGCCCCGCGCCCGCGCACGCCGACTGGCAGGCCGCGCTCGGGATCCCCGTGCGCGACCCCGACCGCATCGCGCGCGACCTCGCGGGCGTCCGCGACGTGCGCCGGGCGGGGGCCGTCACGGGCGTCCCGTCGGCGCTCGCCGACGTGCCCCGCGATCCCGCGCTCGTCGCGACGCTCGGCGAGCTGCGCGTCATCAAGGACGCGTGGGAGATCGAGGAGCTGCGCCGCGCGGTCGACGACACCGTGGAGGGCTTCGCCGAGGTCGTGCGCGCGATCCCGCGGGCGCGGGCGCTCGGCGGCGAGCGCTGGCTGCAGGGCACCTTCGACCGGCACGCGCGCACGGTCGGCACCGGCCCCGGCTATGCCACCATCGTGGGCGGCGGCGGTCACGCGACGACCCTGCACTGGGTGCGCTGCGACGGCCCGATCCGCGACGGCGAGCTCGTGCTGCTCGACATGGGCGTGGAGGCCAGGAGCCTCTACACGGCCGACGTCACCCGCACGATCCCCGTCTCCGGCACCTTCACGCCCGAGCAGCGGCTCGTGCACGACGTCGTGGAGCGCGCCCACCGCGCGGGCCTCGACGCCGTCGCGCCCGGGCGCCCGCTCGTCGACTTCCACCACGCGTCCATGGAGGTGATCGCCCAGGGCCTGCACGACATGGGGATCCTGCCCGTCTCGGTCGACGAGGCGCTCTCGCCCGCCGGGCAGCACCACCGCCGCTGGCTGGTGTGCGGGATCGGGCACCACCTCGGGCTCGACGTGCACGACTGCTCGGGTGCCGGGGTCGCCGGATACGACCGCGCGGTGGAGGCGGGCATGGTGCTGACCGTGGAGCCCGGCCTGTACTTCGCGCCGGACGACGGGATGGTACCGCCCGAGCTCCGGGGCATCGGGGTGCGGATCGAAGACGATATCGTGGTGACGCAGACGGGGTCCGACGTGCTGTCGGACGCGCTGCCGATCGACGCCCGGGGCCTGGAGTCCTGGATGCATGAGCAGCGGTCCCCGTCCTGACCCCAGGAGGAGGACCCGCGTGAGCCTCTCCGCTCTGCGTCCCGCACCCCCGCGCGAGAGCCTGCGCGAGCACGTGCACCAGGCCCTGTCCGCGGCCATCGTCTCGGGCGAGCTGGAGCCGGGCACGCTGATCACCGTGCCCACGCTCGCCGTGCGCTTCGACGTCTCGGCCACGCCCGTCCGCGAGGCGGTGCTCGAGCTGGAGAAGCGCGGGTTCGTCGAGACGGTCCGCAACAAGGGGTTCCGCGTCACGGCCGTGAGCGACGAGGAGCTCGGCCACCTGGTGCAGGTGCGCCAGCTCCTCGAGGCGCCGGCCATGGAGCGGCTCGCCGGGCAGCTCCCGGACGGCGCGCTCCCCGGGCTCGAGGCGCTCGCCGACCGGATCGAGCAGGGCGCGCGCGACGGCGACCTCCGCGCGTACCTCGAGGCGGACCAGGAGTTCCACCTGTCGCTCACGCGCATGCTCGGCAACCCCGTGCTCACCGACGCTATCGCCGACCTCCGCTCGCGCACCCGTCTCGTCGGGCTCGCGTCGATGAAGGAGAGCAGCCTCCTCGACGCCTCGGCCGCCGAGCACCACGAGCTCCTGCGGGCGCTGGTCGCCGGCGACGGGACCGCGGCGCACGAGCTGATGGTGCGGCACATCCGCCACGCCAGCGGGTGGTGGGCGCGGCGAGGACGAGTCGGCCGGGGACGCGGGCGCCGTCCCGGTGGATCCCTCCGACGCCTGATCCGCGCGGCGGTCGCTGCCATTTCCCATCATGGGCGATGTGTGACACATTACTGTCACCGCCCACCACCATCGCCGCCTCCTCGAGGCGCACCCACCCGTGAGAGCAGGGACACCATGACGCGTCACGTGGTCGTCGTGGGCGGGGGCATCGTCGGGGCCGCGTGCGCCCGGTCGCTCGCCCGGGCGGGGATCCGCGTCACCGTCGTCGAGCGCGCCGCCGTCGCCTCCGGCACGAGCGCGCAGGGCGAGGGCAACATCCTCGTGTCCGACAAGGGCCCGGGCGCGGAGCTCGAGCTCGCGCAGCTGGCCGCCCGCCGCTGGCCCGAGGTCGCCGCGGAGCTCGCGGACGAGCTGGGCGACGCGCTCCCGTCCATCGAGTACGAGCCCAAGGGCGGGCTCGTCGTCACGACCACCGACGAGGGCGCGGATCCGCTGCTCGCCTTCGCCGCCACCCAGCGCTCCGCGGGCGTCCAGGCCGTGCCCGTCGACCGCCGTCGGGCCCTCGAGCTCGAGCCGTGGCTCAACCCGGCGATCACCGCGGCCGTGCACTACCCCGAGGACGCGCAGGTGCAGCCCGCCATCGCGACGGAGGCGCTCGCCGCGTCGGCCCGGCGCGCCGGCGCGGTCGTGCGGACGGGCGTCGAGGTCGTCGGCCCGATCCTCGACGCGGACGGCGCCCTCCGCGGCGTGCGGACGAGCGCGGGCGACATCGCCGCCGACGACGTGCTGATCGCCGCAGGCCCCTGGTCGGGCGAGGTGGCCCGCGCGCTCGGCGTCGAGCTGCCCGTGCTGCCGCGGCGCGGGGTCGTGCTCGTGACCACCCGCATGCCGCACCGCATCCGGCACAAGGTCTACGACGGCGACTACGTGGGCGCGGTCGGATCCGGCGACGGCGCGCTGCAGACCTCGGGTGTCGTGGAGTCGACGCCGTCCGGGACCGTGCTCATCGGATCGAGCCGCGAGCGCGTGGGCTTCGACGCGTCGCTGCGCGTAGCGGTGCTCGAGGAGCTCGCGGCGAAGGCCGTGCGGCTCTTCCCCTTCCTCGTGGAGGCGAACGCGATGCGGTCCTACGGCGGCTTCCGTCCGTACCTACCCGACCACCTGCCGGTCGTCGGCCCGGATCCCCGGCTGCCCGGCCTCTGGCACGCGAGCGGGCACGAGGGCGCGGGGATCGGCCTGTCGGTCGCGACCGCCGACCTGATCGCCGCGCAGATGACGGGCGAGACGACCCCGCTCGACGTGCGGCCCTTCTCCGTCGCGCGCGCGTCGCTCGGGCTGCTGATGCCCGGGGCCGCCGCGCCCGGCGCCGCGCTGCCGACCGCCGCCGCCGGGGTGCGCGCATGACGCCGCGGCGCGTGGATCCTGCGCGCGACCCGATCCGCCCGGCGCCGGCCGCGGCCGTGCGGTTCACCGTGGACGGGGATCCCGTCACCGGCGTCCGCGGCCAGACCATCGCGGGTGCGCTGCTCGCCTCCGGCACCCTGGCGTGGCGCACGACCGCGAGCGCGGGCCGCCCGCGCGGGGTCTTCTGCGGGATCGGCGTGTGCTTCGACTGCACCGTCACCGTGAACGGGCTGCCGGACGTGCGGGCGTGCCAGCGCCGTGCCGTCGAGGGCGACGTGGTCGAGACCGGGCCGGGCGCGAGGGTGCCCGACGGGACCGTGCCCGACGAGCGCGCGGGGGAGGCGTCGTGAGCGGCGCGGACGGCCGGCGGCACGTCGTCGTCATCGGCGCGGGACCCGCCGGGCTCGCCGCGGCCGTC
>NZ_JAAVCB010000009.1:0-18534 GCF_014802555.1 Clavibacter sp.
GCGCCGACGCGCTTGACCCCTTCATCGAGCACTACAACACTGAACGAATCCACTCAAGCCACGGGCTCACGCCCGCGGCCCGAGTGTCACCAACGTCATGACCCAGTACAGCTAGCGCCGGTCGTCCGGCCCCGGCTCGTCCGACGGCAGCGGGTCGAGGGCGACGCCGCCGTCCTCGTCCCACCTGAGCGCTTCCGCGTGGTCCTCCTCGGTCGGCGACTCGGCGAGACGGGCGCGCTCCTCCAGCTCCTGGTGCGTCCACCGGCGCAGCTGCAGGACGCACAGCACGACGACGGCGACGCACGGGATCGCGAGGTACCAGTACCCGGTCGCGACCGCGGCGAAGGCGCCCACCCCGCAGAGCTTCGCGAGCCCGGGCAGGACCTGGCGGCCGGTCTCGTGCTCCATGGGGCTCCTCGTGGTCGGGCGGCATCGCGGGGATCCGCCGGTCGGCCTCAGCCTACGGACCGCGCACAGCATCTCCCCAGGGGCGTAAACTCAGGGTCGCCATCACGAGTGGCCCCCTCGACTCCGCCGCACCCGGCGCCCGCGCCCGACCGGCGCGCCCGCCCCTCCGCGCGCCCCTGCCGCTCACGCCGCACCAGCCGAAAGCCGTCTCCTCCCATGTCCACGACCCCCGCGGCCCGCACCGCCGCCCCGTCCACCGCCACCCCGCCCGCCGGGAACTCTCGCTCGCGCGTGATCATCGCGAGCCTCATCGGCACGTCGATCGAGTTCTACGACTTCTACGTCTACGCGACCGCCGCGGTGCTCGTCTTCCCCGCGCTCTTCTTCGCGAACGACGACCCGACCGTCGCACAGCTCGCGTCCTTCGCGGTGTTCGGCGTCGCGTTCATCGCGCGGCCCATCGGATCCATCCTCTTCGGCCACTTCGGCGACCGCGTCGGTCGCAAGGGCACGCTCGTCGCGTCGCTGCTCACGATGGGCATCGCGACCGTGCTGATCGGGTGCCTGCCGACCGCGCTCACGCCCGGCTGGGAGGTCGCGGCCCCCGCGCTCCTCGTGATCATGCGCTTCGGCCAGGGCCTCGGCCTCGGCGGCGAGTGGAGCGGCGCCGCCCTCCTCGCCACCGAGAACGCGCCCGCCGGCAAGCGCGCCATCTACGGCACGTTCCCGCAGCTCGGCGCGCCCATCGGCTTCATCGTCGCCAACGGCGTCTTCCTCGCGCTGAGCCTCGGCCTCTCCCCCGAGCAGTTCCAGGCGTGGGGCTGGCGCGTGCCGTTCCTCGCGAGCGCCGTGCTCGTGATCGTCGGCCTCTACGTGCGCCTCAAGCTCATCGAGACGCCCGCGTTCCAGAAGGTCGTCGACTCCGGCGAGGTCGCGAAGCTGCCCGTCGCGCGCGTGTTCGTCACGAGCTGGCGCCCGCTGATCCTCGGCACCTTCATCATGCTGGCGACCTACACGCTCTTCTACCTGATGACGACGTTCACGCTCACCTACGGCACCACGGCGCGCGACGCCGCCACCGCCGAGGCCGCCGCGACCGCCGCAGGCAAGCCCTTCAACGCGGACACGTTCGCCGCGGGCCTCGGCTACGCGCGCAACGACTTCCTGCTCATGCTCATCGTCGGCGTCGTGTTCTTCGGGATCTTCACCATGGTCTCGGGGCCTCTCGCCGAGAAGCACGGCCGCCGCAAGATGCTCATCGCCACCACCGTCGGGATCCTCGTCTTCGGCCTGCTCTTCGTGCCCCTGTTCTCGGCCGGCTTCGTCGGCACGATGGCGCTCCTCATCCTCGGCTTCACGCTGATGGGTCTCACCTTCGGCCCCATGGGCGCGGTGCTGCCCGAGCTGTTCCCGACCAACGTGCGCTACACGGGATCCGCGATCAGCTACAACGTCGCGAGCATCCTCGGCGCCGCGGTCGCGCCCTTCATCGCGGTGGCGCTGTGGCAGCTGCTCGACGGGAACGTGCTGCTGGTCGGCGTGTACCTGAGCGCCATGGCGGCGATCACGCTGGTCGCGCTCGTCATCAGCCGCGAGACGCGCGACGCGGACTACGCGGGGAACGTCAGTTGACACGCGTCATGTGAACGGCCGGCCCGGAGGGGCGGGGAGCGCCGGTACCGTCGGCGCGCCAAATCCGTGGCGTCTCCCCGTCCCTCAAGTCGGAAGCAACCGCCATGACCGCTGGCCCTGCCACCGCCCCGCCCGTCGCCACCCCGGCCAACCCGCGCTCGCGGGTGGTAATTGCGAGCCTCATCGGGACGTCCATCGAGTTCTTCGACTTCTACGTCTACGCGACGGCCGCCGTGCTGGTGTTCCCAGCCCTCTTCTTCGCGAACGACGACCCCGCGGTCGCGCAGCTCCAGTCGCTCGCCGTGTTCGGCGTCGCGTTCTTCGCACGGCCCATCGGATCCGTGCTCTTCGGCCACTTCGGCGACCGGTTCGGCCGCACGCACACGCTCGTCGCGTCGCTGCTCACGATGGGCATCGCCACCGTGCTGATCGGCTCCCTCCCGAGCGGGCTCACGCCGGGCTGGGAGATCGCGGCCCCCGCCACCCTCGCCGTGCTCCGCTTCATCCAGGGCCTCGGTCTCGGCGGCGAGTGGGGCGGCGCGGCGCTGCTGGCCACCGAGAACGCGCCCGAGGGGAAGCGGGCCGTCTACGGCACGTTCCCGCAGCTCGGCGCGCCCATCGGGTTCTTCCTCAGCACCGGCCTGTTCCTGGTGCTCTCGCTCACGCTCTCCCCCGCCGACCTGCAGTCGTGGGGCTGGCGCGTGCCGTTCCTCGCCAGCGCCGTGCTCGTGCTCGTCGGCCTCTACGTGCGCGTCAAGCTCGTGGAGGCGCCGGAGTTCCAGGCGGTCCTCGACCGCGGCGAGACGTCCCGCCTCCCGCTCGGCCGCACCATCCGCACCGGCTGGCGCGGGCTGGTCCTCGGGGCGCTCGCCCTCTTGGCCATCTTCACGCTCTTCTACCTGATGACCACGTTCACGGTCACCTACGGCACGTCGCCGCGCACCGCGGAGGCCGCCGAGGCCGCCGCCACGAAGGCGGGCAAGCCGTTCGACGCGTCCTCGTTCCACGCCGGCCTCGGCTACGCCCGCACCGACTTCCTGCTCATGCTCCTCGTCGGCGTCGTGTTCTTCGCGATCGCCATCGTGGTCTCGGGCGTGCTCGCCGAGCGTCGCGGCGCTCGGCCGGTCGTGGCCGTGAGCGCCGCCGGCATGGTCGTGTTCGGCCTGCTGATGGATCCCCTGCTCGCGACGGGCGTGCCCGGCGCGCTCCTGTTCGTGATCCTCGGCTTCGCGCTCATCGGCATCGGGTACGGCGCCGTCGGATCCCTGCTGCCCGGCCTGTTCGCCACCGACGTCCGCTACACGGGCGCGTCCCTCGCGTTCAGCCTCGCGGGCATCATCGGCGGGGCCGTCGCGCCGTTCATCGCCACCTGGCTCTGGGACATCGGAGGCGGAGGGGTCGCGCTGGTGGGCGTCTACCTCAGCGTCGCGTCGGCGATCTCGCTCGTGGCGCTCCTGGTGGTGCGCGAGCACGGCCAGGCGAAGGCCGCGCCCGCTGAGGCGGTCGCCGCGCGCTGACCGGATCGAGGGCCGGGTCGACGCGTCGGCCCGGCCCTCGTCATGTCCGGGATCCGGACGACGCCCTCACCAGGCCCGGTGGATCGCCTCGGCCCGCTCGCGCATCGCGGCCGAACGCCCGTGCACCACCAGGCCGACGGCGAGGCCGACGGAGGCCAGGAGGGTGACGGTCGGCAGGGCGACCAGGAGCAGCATCAGCGGCGACCACGCGCCGCCCGGCAGGAACGACCCGAGGCCCGCATAGAGGAGCCACGACACCGCCGTCGCCAGCGCGAGCACGAGGAGCGACACCCGGGCCAGCGGCTCGAGCAGCAGCCCGCGGACGACCATGACGGCGAGGACCGCGAGCGCGGCCTCGTGGATCGCGCCCGCCACCTGCGTCACGATCACGACGCCCGCCGGCAGCACCGGTTCCCGCGGATCCGCGAGCGACAGCCCGACGATCACGTCCGCCACCGCGAGCACCACCAGCCCGCCTGCGGCCACCAGCACCGCGATCGCGGCCGCCCGCGATGCCCGCATGAGCCCCGGCTCCCCGCGCACGCCGCGGGCGAGCACCACGGCGGCGACCACCGTGAGCACGACGCCGAGGACGTCGACGACGGGCCCTTGCAGCACGATCGTCGACGCCATGTCCGGCGTCGGCTGGATCCGGAAGCCGCCCAGCAGCACGGGCTGCAGCAGCAGCGCACCCGCGGAGGCGAGACCCGCGACCAGCGTCGTCCTGCGTGATCCGCTCATGGCCGTCGCGCGCATCGCATCCCCCATCGCCATCGATGACCCGAACCTAGCGGCAGACACACGGCGGCGGGAGATCGCGCCCCCGTCACGGCCCGAGGGTCGCCCGGCGGCGGCCGCGCCGCTATCGTCGCTGGCATGCAGCCGTCCGCATCGCCCCGGGTCCTCGCGGTCGCGCGCGACGACGCCCACCGCTTCTCCAAGCCCGTCCGCCCGTCGATCACGCTCCTCGCCGGCCTCGGCGTCGAAGGCGACGCGCACCTCGGCACGACCGTCCAGCACCTGTCGCGGAAGCGCCGCGACCCGGACGCGCCGAACCTCCGCCAGGTGCACCTCGTCCACGCCGAGCTGCACGCGGAGCTCGCGGGGAAGGGATTCACGGTCGGTCCCGGCGACCTCGGCGAGAACGTGACGACCGCGGGCATCCCGCTCCTCGACCTGCCCACGGGCACGCGCCTGCACCTCGGCGACGAGGCCGTGGTCGAGCTGACGGGCCTCCGGAACCCGTGCATCCAGATCGACAAGCTGGGCTCGGGTGCCATGAAGGCCGTGCTCGACCGCGACGCCGACGGGAACGTCGTGCGGAAGTCCGGTGTGATGGGCGTCGTGATCACCGGCGGCGAGGTCCGACCCGACGACGCCGTGCGCGTGGAGCTGCCCGCGGGCGAGCAGCGCGCGCTGCAGCCGGTCTGATGGTCGCGGACATGCGGATCCTCGCGGCGACCCTGGCCGGCTCCGGCGCGCTCGTCCTCGCGGTCGCGCTGGGTGCCGTCATGGGCGGCATCGCGGGCGAGGAGCCGGGAGGCATCGCGGTCGCCTGGTGGTTCGTTGCGGCCGGTGCCGCGCTCGTGCTGGTAGCGCTCGTCGTGGAGGTCGCGCGCCACCGCGGCCTACGTCGCTAGGAGCCCGATCCGCCGTCGGGATCGCCCACGAGCGGCTCGACCGCACGCGCCTCGGCAGCGACGCGCTCACGTCGCCGACGGACCGCACTGCGCACCGCGATGACCACGACCACGGCCGCCGTCGCGATCGCGACGATCGTGCACACGACGACGAGCACGCGGTCGCCCTCCGTGCGCACCTCGGTGCGGCGGGCCACCTGGAGCAGCAGGTACGTGGCGATGCCGGCGAAGGTCGCCAGAGCACCCTCCGCCTGCTCCCGGAAGCGCGAGCGGGTCTCCGATGGCATGCGTCCAACCTGCCACAGCGCGTGCCCGGCGGGTGAGCGATCCGCCTGACGCCGCCGATGTCGCCCCGCTGTCGGGCGGATGTCGTGCTCCTGTCGGGCCCGCGTCGTGGTGGCGAGACTCCCCGGCCGCCAGTCTGGGTCCATGAACGAGACACGGATCGTGGAGCTGCGCCGGGAGCGCGGATGGACGCAGGACCGGCTGGCGGAGGCGAGCGGGATCACGGTGCGCACGGTGCAGCGATTGGAGGCGGGGAACGACGCGAGCCTCGAGACGCTGTCGCTCGTCGCGAAGGCGCTCGAGGTGCCCGTGCGGGACCTCTTCGCCGTGGTCGGCGAAGGTGACTTCGGCCGGACGGTGTCCGCGCTCGACGACCGGGCGGAGCGTCAGCAGGAGCGGCGCGACGCGGTGACGGACGGGTTCCGCTCGCTGTACCACGGGGTCGGGGTCGTCTGGACGCTGCTCGTCGTGGCCGGCATCGCCACGCGCGTGCTGCCCGGCGTCGGAGCGCTGCTCATCGCGGCGTACTGGGCCGGTGGTGCGCTGCTCTCCGGGTTCCTGCTCCGCGTGGTCGTGGGCCCCCGCCTCGACCGGGCGTACCCGCTATCGCGCGACCGCTCGTCCGACGAGCAGGCGGTCACGCGGGGTCGGCGGCGTCCGCGCTGACGGCGGTCGATCCGTCGCCCGCGGCCGCCTCCGCGCGTACCGACCGCTCGCGGTGATCGACCCACACCATCACGCTGCTGTCGACGCGGTCGAAGAGCTGGACGCCCACCTCCAACTCACCGACGTCCCACAGCACGGGGCTCGGCTGATCGTCGAAGGCCGGGCAGAACACGCCGAAGGCAGCGGCGAGGGCGGCGACGAGGGCGTCGTGGTCGCGCCGGACGAGCGGATCGCGCGGACGGCCGTGCCGCGCCAGGAAGAAGCCGATGATCGTGACCCCGCCCGCGTGGGTGCCGAGGCTCAGATGGTCGACGGCGTCGGGACTACCGGTCAGGGAGCGGAGCTCGGAGTCGGGGTCGGGGTCGGAGTCGGGGTCGTACGCGTCCACGTCGCACGTGGGACGCACGCCGAGAGCTGCCAGCATCCGCTCCGCGTCCGCGACATGGCGCGGCCACGGCGGCGTCGCGAGGGCGCGGACGAAGGCGACGACGGAAGCCGCCGCCCCGTGCGGATCCGGCCCGGCGTCGCCCACGGGGCTCAGTCGTCCGCCGGCTGCGCGCCCTGCCGCTGCACCACGACCGCGGCCGCGTCGGCGGCGACGACCAGGGCGGCCCCGCGGTCGGCGCCCGCGGCGAGCGCCGAGGCCAGCGCGCCGCAGAACGCGTCGCCGGCGCCCGTGGTGTCGACGACGCGGGAGACCTTCGACGCGGGGACCTCGACGTCGCCCCACATCGCGCCCTCGGCGCCGAGGGTCACGAGCAGCGACGCGGGGGCCGGTGTGCCCGACCCGCGGAGGAGTCCCGCCTCGTGCTCGTTGACGACGACGGGATCCGCGAGCGCCAGCACGTCGGCGGGCAGCGCGGCGAAGGGCGCGAGGTTGAGCACGACGCGGGCGCCGGCGGCGTGCGCGCGGCGGACGCCCTCGGAGATCGTGTCGAGGGGGAGCTCGAGCGAGGCGAGCAGGACGTCGCCCGCGGCGAGCGCGTCGAGCGGATCCAGGTGCGTAGATGTCACGCGCCCGTTGGCGCCGGGCGCGACGATGATCGTGTTCTCGCCGTCGTCGTCCACCGCGATGATCGCGAGGCCCGTCGTCGCGCCGTCCACCGTCGCCAGGCCGGTGACGTCGATGCCGCGGGCCGTCAGACGCGCGCGGTAGGCGGATCCGTCGGCGTCGTCGCCCACGGCCCCCACCATCGCGACCTCGCCGCCGGCGTCGGCCGCCGCGACCGCCTGGTTCGCGCCCTTGCCGCCCCAGAGCCGCTCGGGGTCGGATCCCATGAGCGTCTCCCCCGGCTGCGGGTGCCGCGGCACGCGCACCACCTGGTCGACGTTGAGCGATCCGAGCACCACGACGCGGCCCATGGGCACCTAGCCTCCCCCGGCACGCGGCCGGCCGCGCCCGGGTGGCGCTCCCCGCCAGGGTACCGAGCGGATCCGGCACCCGGGCCCGTCCGTGCGGCCGCTGGGCGGGCCGATACCGTGGAGAGGAGATCCGATCGGAGGACGCCATGCCCGGAGCAGCCGGCGACGCCCGCCCGCCCCGCCCGCCCCTGCTGATCTCACGGTCCTTCGCGCTCATCTGGCTCGCGCAGGCGCTGTCCGCGTTCGGCGAGTACGTGCTCGCGGCGACCGTCACGGTGTGGCTCGCCATGGGACTCGCGCCGGGCGACCCGGCCCTGCCGCTCTACATCGGCGCGGTCATCGGGGCGACGAGCCTGCCGCGCCTCGTGCTCGCGCCGGTCGCGGGCGTGCTCGTCGACCGGTGGCCCGCCGGCCGCGTCATGGTCGCGGCCGACGTCGCGCGCGCCGGGCTGCTCGTGCCGCTCATGGTGATCGCGGTGACCGGGCCCACGCCCCTCGTGATCGCCGCCGTCATCACGACGCAGCTCCTCATCGGCTCCGTGTCGCAGCTCTTCGACCCGGCGCGCGCGGCCCTCGTGCAGGTCGTCGTGCCGGCGGATCGCCGCGCCGCCGCCGCGGGACGCTCGCTGCTCGCGAGCACGGGCGTCGGGATCCTCTCGGCCATGACCGGCCCGGCCGTGTACGCCGCGCTCGGGCCGCAGCCCGCGCTCGCGATGGACGCCGTGTCGTTCCTCGCGTCGGCGGCGCTGGTGCTCGCGGTGCGCGAACGCGGAGCCACGGCGGCGGGCGCGGGGGCCTTGGGCACGGACGCGGACGCCGACGCGCACGGCTCGGTCGCCTCCGCGCGCGCCCGCTTCCGCGCCGAGCTCGCCGCCGGGATCCGCATCGTGCGGGCGTCGCCACGCCTACGGATCCTCGTGGCCGGCCTCGCGGCCTACGGCGTGACCCTGGGCGTCAACAACGCGACCCTCGCGCTCGTCGCCCTCACCACGATGGGCCTGACGGCTGCGGAGTACGGCGTGGTCACGGCGATGTTCGCGGTCGGGGGCCTCGTCGGATCCTTCACGGCGCCCGCGCTCGTCGCCCGCATCCGCCCCGAGCGCGCGCTGCCCGCCTCGCTCGTCGCCCTCGGCGCCACCTATGCGGCCTACTCGACGGTGCGCGCGTTCCTGCCCGCCGCGATCCTCATGGGGCTGGCCGGCCTCGTCTTCGCGGTCTTCCTCGTCTCGCAGGGCCCGATCCTCCAGGCCGAGGCGCCCGTCGGGACCATGGGCCGGGTCTCCTCGCTCACGTCGACGGTGCTGGCCGGCTCGTCGTTCCTCGCCACGGTCGTGACGGCGCAGGTGCTCGCCCTCGTCCCCGCGTCCGCGCAGCCCGCCGCCTACCCCGCCGCCATCGCGACGGCGGCCGTCGTCATGGGATCCGCCGGCGTCGCGCTCGTCGCGGGCGGCCTCAGTCGAGGAAGAGGACCCGCAGCCGCCGCGTCGTGGAGACCAGGCCGATGGCCGTCATCACCGCGAAGTAGAGCACGTGGCCGACGACCGCGAACGAGAGCGCGCCCGTCGTGAACCCCCGCACGAGCTCCACCGCGTGCCAGAGCGGGAGCGCCTGGATCACCGTCTGGATCCACGCCGGGTACACGGACAGCGGGTAGAAGGTCGCCGAGAACAGGAACATGGGCAGCAGGATGAAGTTGATCCAGTCCATCTGCTGGAACGTCTTCATGTAGCTCGTCACGGCCATGCCGAAGCTCGCGAACGCCAGCGCGACGAGCACCACGGACGGCAGCGCGAGGATCGCCCACCACGACAGGTTGAGGCCGAGCACCTGCATCACGACGAGGAAGCCCGACGAGTAGACGACGCCGCGCAGCAGCGCCAGCGAGATCTCGCCGAACGCGACGTCGAGCGGCCCGAGCGAGGTCGCGAGCATGCCCTGGTACAGCTTCGAGTGGTTCATCTTGAAGAAGACGTTCCAGGTGGAGTCGTAGACGGCGCCGTTCATCGCCGAGACGGCGAGGAGGGCGGGCGCGATGTAGGCGGCGTACGGCACGGGCTGGCCGGTGCTCGTCGTCACGTCGCCCACGAGCGAGCCGAGGCCGATGCCCATCGCGAGCAGGTAGAAGACGGGCTCGAAGAAGCCGGAGAGCACGACGGTCCAGTTGGTGCTGCGGGTGGCGAGCAGGCCGCGGGACAGGACCGAGCGGGCGTTGCCGGCATAAAGGGAGCGGGGGCCGCCGCGGCTGCGGCGGGCGGCGGGCGCGGGGGCCGGGGCGTTCGCGGGCATCGTGGATCCGGTCATGCGCGCAGCCTCCTCGTCGCGACGCGGCGCGCGAGGGTCCAGCCCACCGCGAGCCACAGCAGCAGGTAGGCGACGTGCACGGCCGTGAGCCACAGCGGCTCCTGCATCCCGTAGGTGGCGACGCGGCCGAGCTCGGTGCCGTGCCAGAGCGGCGAGATCCAGCCGATCCACTGCAGCCAGACGGGGAACTGGGTGAGCGGGAAGAACGTGCCCGAGAACAGGGACAGCGGGGTGATCACGAAGCGCATGACCATGGCGATCTGGCCGGTGTCCTGCGTGAGGGTCGCGACGTAGGCCATGAGCATCACGCCGATCGCCATGCCCGTGAGCACCGCGGCGCCGATCGCGAGGAACCCCGTGCCGAGCGGCACCGCGCCGAACAGGAGCATGAAGGCGAAGTAGGCGATGCAGGTGGGCGCCATGCGGATCGCGACGCCGATGACCTGCCCGTCCATGATCTGGGCGGGGGTGAGCGGCGACGCGTTCATCGCCTGGAACACCGGGTTCCACTTGAAGCCGCCGAAGATCGGGTAGCTGAACTCCTCGCTGGCGACCGTCATGGCGCTCGTCGCGAGGAGCGCGGGTGCCACGAACACGAGGAAGCTCACGCCGAGCGCCTGGTTCGCGTCGGTGCCTCGGTCGACGACGGTGGCGAGGCCGACGCCGAGCGCGTAGAGGTAGGCGTAGGGGCTCGCGATGCCGGTCGCGAGCGCGGTGCCGAGGTAGGCGCGGATCCCGAGCAGCCGGTGCTCGGCCGCGTACCAGGCGCCGTAGCGGCGCGGGCGGACGCCGGCGGCGACGGCCTCGCGGGTGTCGACGGCGCTCACTCGACGAGGCTCCGGCCGGTGAGGCGGAGGAAGACGTCCTCGAGGCTGGAGCGGCGCACCAGTGTCGTGATGGGCTTCAGGCCCTGCTCGAGGATGCGGCTGAGCACGGCCTCGCCGTCGGACGCGTAGACGAGCACGCGGTCGGGCAGCACCTCGACGCGGTCGCCGTACCCGGCGATCTCGCGCGACGCGGACTCGTTGCGGTCGGATCCGAAGCGCACCTCGAGCACCTCGCGGCTGGAGTGGTCGCGGATGAGGGACGCGGGCGAGCCCTCCGCCATGATGCGGCCCTCGTCGACCACGACGATCCGGTCGCAGAGCTGCTCGGCCTCGTCCATGTAGTGCGTGGTGAGCACGAGCGTCGTGCCCTGCTCCTTGAGGCGGAACAGGCGGTCCCAGAGGATGTGGCGGGCCTGCGGGTCGAGGCCCGTCGTCGGCTCGTCGAGCAGCAGGATCCGCGGGTCGCTGATGAGGGCGCGCGCGATCGTGAGGCGGCGCTTCATGCCGCCGGACAGGTCGTCGACCTTCGCGTTCGCGCGGTCGCTGAGCTGCGCGAACTCGAGCAGCTCGTCGGCGCGGGCCGCGACCTGCTTGCGCGGCAGCCCGAAGTAGCGGCCGTAGACGATGAGGTTGTCGCGCGCCTTGAGCTCCAGGTCGAGGTTGTCGGCCTGCGGCACGACGCCCAGCTGCGAGCGGATCTCGGGCCCGTGCGTGTCGGGGTCGAGCCCGAGGATGTCGAGCGAGCCGCCCGTGCGCGACGAGACCGCGCCGATCATGCGCATGGTCGTGGACTTCCCGGCGCCGTTCGGCCCGAGCAGCCCGAAGGACTCGCCGGGCGCGACCTCGAAGGAGAGGCCGTCGACGGCGACGTGGTCGCCGTACTTCTTCACGAGGCGGTCGGCGGTGATGACGGGGGTGGGCACGAGACCACAGCCTAGGGACGGCCGGGGGTTTTCTCCACGAGCGGAAGCGCTCCCGGCGGCTGCGCGGCGGCCGGAGCGTAGAGTCGCCACGGCGATGCGACACGCGCGACGCCCGCCCGTCGACCGCCCGACCGCCGCCGGTCCTGCGCTCGGCTGACCGCGCGCAGCATCACGATCGCACCCACCACCGGGAGAACACGCATGAGCACCGCCCGCCCCGAGACCGCCGCCGCGCCGCGCGCCCGCTCCCGCAACCCGTTCGCCCGTCGCGACTCCGCCGACGACGGGCCCCGCGCGCGCTTCTCGGAGCTCCTCCCCTACATCCTCGAGCAGCGCGGGCTGATGGCCTTCGTCGTCGTGCTGAGCGTCCTCGGCGCCGCCGCGAGCCTCGGCCAGCCGCTCCTCGTGCAGCGCGTCGTCGGCGTCGTGCAGGAGGGCGGCCAGCTCGGCGTCCTCGTGTGGGCGCTCGTCGGCCTGGTCGTCGTGTCCGGCGTGCTGTCCGGCTACCAGCACTACCTGCTGCAGCGGATGGGCGAGGGCATCGTGCTCTCGTCGCGCCGCACGCTCGTGCGCCGGATCCTCCGCCTCCCCATCTCCGAGTTCGACACCCGCCGCACGGGCGACCTCGTCTCGCGCGTCGGCTCCGACACCACGCTCCTCCGCGCCGTGCTCACGCAGGGCCTCGTCGAGGCGATCGGCGGCGCGGTCACGTTCCTCGGCGCCATCATCGCGATGCTCATCATCGACCCCGTGCTCCTCAGCCTCACCGTGCTGGTCGTCGCCGTCTCGGTGGTCGCCGTCGTGGGCCTGTCCGGCCGGATCCGCGTGGCCAGCCAGCGCGCGCAGCGCAAGGTCGGCGACCTGGCCGCGAGCGTCGAGCGGGCCATCGGCGCGATCCGCACCGTCCGCGCCAGCAACCCGACCGACCGCGAGATCCGCGCCATCGAGGCCGACGCCGAGGGCGCCTGGGAGATGGGGATCAAGGTCGCGAAGGCGTCCGCCGTCGTCGTGCCCATCGCGGGCATCGCGCTGCAGGCGTCGTTCCTCGTGGTGGTCGGCGTCGGCGGCTACCGCGTCGCGGCCGGTGCCATCACGGTCGGCGACCTCGTGGCATTCATCCTGTTCCTCTTCCTGATGATCATGCCGCTCGGCCAGGCCTTCGGTGCCGTGACCGCCGTCAACCAGGCGCTCGGCGCGCTCGGCCGCATCCAGGAGATCGTGAAGCTACCGGTCGAGACCGACGGCGACGCCGACCTCGCCGCACGACTCCGCGACGACGCGCCCGCGGGCGACGACCGCACGGACGCACCCGCCGTGGAGCTCGTGGACGTGCGGTTCGCGTACCCGGTGGCGGCGGATGCGGACGCCACCGCAGACGGTGCCGCGACGACCGAGGCACCCGCTTCTCCGGCCGACTCCGCGGACGCCTCCCCCGGCGCCGACCGCACGGGCGGCGGCGTCCTGCAGGGCATCAGCTTCCGCGCCGAGCGGGGCACCCGGATCGCGCTCGTCGGCCCCTCGGGCGCGGGCAAGAGCACGATCCTCGCCCTGATCGAGCGCTTCTACGACCCGACCTCCGGCGTCGTCCGGGTCGGCGGCCGCGACATCCGCACGCTCGACCGCGAGGACCTCCGCCGCCAGATCGGCTACGTCGAGCAGGACGCCCCCGTCCTCGCCGGCACGCTCCGCGAGAACCTGACCCTCACCGCGTTCGACGCGACCGACGAGGACTGCGTCCAGGTGCTGCACGCGGTGAACCTCACCGAGGTGCTCGCGCGCAACGAGCTCGGCCTCGACGCGCCCGTCGGCGAAGACGGCATCATGCTGTCCGGCGGCGAGCGCCAGCGCCTCGCGATCGCGCGCACGCTGCTCTCGGCTCCCCCGATCCTGCTGCTCGACGAGTCGACGTCCAGCCTCGACGGCCTCAACGAGCAGCTGCTCCGCAAGGCGATCGACGCGGTCGCCGAGCACCGCACCCTCATCGTGATCGCGCACCGGCTCTCGACCGTCGTCGACAGCGACCTCATCGTGGTCGTCGAGAAGGGCCGCGTCGTCGGCACGGGCACGCACGCCGAGCTCGTCGTCTCGACGCCGCTCTACCGCGACCTCGCGAAGCACCAGCTGCTCGTGTAGCGGCGCTCCGACGGGATCACGCGCCCGGCGTCGGCTCCGTCCGCTCCGGCGCGCTCAGGTGCATCTCCCTGGCCGCGAGGAACAGCGGCAGGGCGAACGCGAACGCCACGAGCGGCGCCAGCAGCACGTAGACCCACACCCGCCGCATCCGGAGCCGCCGCCCCTCGACGACGATGAACACGACGCTCGCGACCGCCGCGATCAGGAGGTCCCACGACAGCGACGACACCGACGCGCCGCCGGCGGACAGGTCGGCGAGGAAGTCCCGGCCCTCCGTGACCACGCGGATGTTCGCGGACCACGTCAGCACGAGTCCGGCGGCCGCGAGCACCAGGTAGACGACGGCGAGGCGCGTGGGGCGCCGGCGCGCAGGACGCGTGCTCATGGGGACCCCTTCTCGTCGGTGAGGCCAGGCTAGGCGCTCGCAGCTCGGGGTACGCCATCCACGCGGGATCCGGCGCAGGGCGGCCCGCTTCCCGCCCGGTGAGGGACGGGCCGGCGGCATCAGCGCGTCGGTGCCGCCAGCGCGTACAGGGCGACGGCACTGGCCGCCGCGACGTTCAGCGAGTCGATGCCGTGCGCCATGGGGATCTGCACGACGGTGTCCGCCGACCGGATCGCCTCCGCCGACAGCCCCGGCCCCTCGGAGCCGAGCACGATTACGAGCTTCTCGTGGTCCTCGGCCGGGAAGTCGCGGATCGACACGGCGTCGGGCGTCAGGGCGAGCGCCGCGACGTGAAAGCCGGCGTCGGCGAGGGCGGCGCGCGTCTCCGGCCACTCCCCCGTGCGCGTCCACGGCACCTGCAGGACCGTGCCCATGCTGACGCGGATGGCGCGGCGGTAGAAGGGATCCGTGCAACGCGGGGTCACGAGCACCGCGTCGGCGCCGATCGCCCCGACCGAGCGGAAGATCGCGCCGACGTTGGTGGGATCCACGACGTCCTCGAGCACCACCACCCGCCGGGCGTCCGCGAGCAGCGACGCCACGGACGGCAGCGCCGGCCGGTCGAGCGACGCGACGACGCCGCGGTGCAGCACGTAGCCGGTGAGCTCCGCGAGCAGCTCGCCGGGCCCGGTGAACACCGGCACGTCCCGGTCGCCGACGAGCGCCAGCGCCTCGTCGACCGTGCCGCCGAGCGCGAGCACCGACCGGGGCGCGTGCCCCGCCTTCAGCGCCCGCTCGAGCACCAGCGCCGACTCCGCCAGGTAGATCCCGTGGCCCGCCCCCTCGGCCTTCCGGAGCGCGACGTCGGTGCGGTGGCTGTAGTCGGCGAGCCGCGGATCCGCGAGATCCTCGATCGGGACGACGTGCGCCACTACGACGCGAACGGGTCGGGCGTGAGCGTGTACTTCGTGTTCAGGTACTCGTGGATCCCCTCGAGCCCGCCCTCGCGGCCGAGCCCCGACTGCTTCACGCCGCCGAACGGCGCCGCCGCGTTGGAGATGACGCCCATGTTGAGGCCCGTCATGCCCGTCTCGAGCCGCTCGATCATGCGCTGACCGCGCGCGAGGTCGCGGGTGAAGACGTACGAGACGAGGCCGTACTCGGTGTCGTTGGCGAGACGAACGGCGTCGTCCTCGTCGTCGAACGGGACGATGGCGACCACCGGCCCGAAGATCTCCTCGCGCAGGATGTCGCTGCCCTCGGCCACGCCCGTGAGGAGGGTCGGCGGGTAGAAGTGGCCGGTGCCGTCCCCCGGCGTGCCGCCCGCGCGCACGGTCGCGCCGCGCTCCACGGCGTCGCGCACGAGCCGGTCGGCCTTGTCGACCGCGCGGCCGTCGATGAGCGGACCCACCGTGACGCCCTCCTCGGTGCCGCGCCCGATCCGCATCCCGTCGATGCGCTCCTGCAGCCGGTCGGCGAACGCATCCGCGATCGACGCCTCCACGATGAACCGGTTGGCCGCCGTGCACGCCTGCCCGACGTTGCGGAACTTCGCCGTCACGGCGCCCTCGACGGCCTTGTCGATGTCGGCGTCGGCGAAGATTACGAACGGCGCGTTGCCGCCGAGCTCGAGCGAGACGCGCAGCACGTTCTGCGCGGCCTGCGCGCCGAGCTGGCGGCCGACGGGCGTGGATCCGGTGAAGCTCAGCTTCCGCAGCCGCGGGTCCGCGATGAGCGGACCGGTGACGTCGGCGGCGGACGTGGTGGGGATCACGTTGAGGACGCCGGCGGGCAGCCCCGCCTCCGCCAGCAGCTCGGCGAAGCGGAGCGTGGTGAGCGGCGTGAGATCGGCCGGCTTGATGACCACGGTGCAGCCCGCGGCGAGCGCCGGAGCGATCTTGCGGGTCGCCATCGCGAGCGGGAAGTTCCACGGCGTAATGAGCAGGACCGGCCCGACCGGGTGCTGCGACACGATCATGCGGCCGGTGCCCTCGGGGTTCACGCCGTAGCGGCCCGTGATGCGCACGGCCTCCTCGGAGAACCAGCGGAGGAACTCGCCCCCGTAGGTCACCTCGCCGAGCGACTCGGCCAGCGGCTTGCCCATCTCGAGCGTCATGAGGAGCGCGAACTCGTCCTTCCGCTCCTGCAGGAGGTCGAACGCGCGGCGGAGGATCTCACCCCGGGCGCGCGGAGCCGTCGCGGCCCACGCGGCCTGCGCGTCGACGGCCGCGTCGAGCGCGCGCGCCCCGTCCGCGGGGCTCGCGTCGGCGACCCGCGCGATGACCTCGTCGGTCGCCGGATCCCGGACCTCGAACGTCGCCCCGCCTTCCGCGTCGATCCGCTCGCCCCCGATGAGCAGGGTGGTGGGCGTGCCCGACAGGAGGTCGGTCTCGGTGGATGCGCTCATGGTGTCCTCGGTTCTTCCGTGCTGTGCGGTGCTGGGTGGTGCTGCGTGCTGCGGTCTCGTGCGGGTGGACGGTCGGCCGTCAGTCGGCCGGGCCCTCCACGATCTCCGCCCCGGCGTCGCGCAGCCGGTCGAGGGCGGCGGCGCTGGTGGCCGGCGCCACGCCCGCGACGAGGTCGGCGAGGATCCGCACGCGCTTGCCCTGGTGCACCGCGTCGAGGGCCGACGCGAGCACGCAGTAGTCGGTCGCGAGGCCGACGACGTCGATGTCGGTGATCTCGTGCAGCGCCAGCAGGTCCGCCAGCGGCACGCCGTCCTCGGTCGTGCCCTCGAAGATCGAGTAGGCGGGCGCGCCCTGGCCCTTCCGGACGTGGAAGTCGACGGCGGTGACGTCGAGGTCGGGGTGGTACTCGGCGCCGTGCGTGCCCTGCACGCAGTGCTCGGGCCACGTGGTCGAGAAGTCGGGGACGACGCCCGCAGCGGCGAAGTGCCCGCCGTTGTCGCCCGTCGCCTCGTGCCAGTCGCGGGAGGCGATGACGTGGTCGTAGCGGTACGGCTCCGCGGCGAGGAGGCCGGTGATCCCCCGCGCGACGTCGCCGCCGCCCTCGACGCCGAGCGCGCCGCCCTCCGTGAAGTCGTTCTGCACGTCGATGATGAACAGAGCCCTGGTCATGCTCCGCTCCTTCCCCGGGCCGGGCCCGGTGCCGTGGATCCGCCGCCCGGGACCGGGCAGCGCCTCATTCGTCCCCCAGGTCCGCTCCGCAGCGGTACGTTCCCGCGGCCAGCGCGTCCAGGGCGATCTTCGCGTCGCCCGTCACGTTCCCGATGGCGTAGAAGGCAAAGGTGAGCTTGGTGCCGTCGGCCGCGTCGACGATGCCGGCGAGCGTGTAGCCCGTGTCGATCCAGCCGGTCTTGGCGACGACGTGCCCGCGGGCCACGGCGCTGTCGCCGGTGAATCGCCCCGCCAGCGTTCCGGTGCGCCCGGCGACTGGGAGCCCGTCGTGCAGGTAGCCGAGCGCCTGCTGACGCTGGTCGACCTGGATCATCAGCTGCGCGAGCAGCGACGGCGGCACGCGGTCGTCGGGGCTGAGCCCCTGGCCGTCGACGATGGTGAGCGTGGACGTGTCCAGCCCGTACGCCTGCAGGGCCTTCGGGATGCCCGCCGCCAGCGACTGCTGCGTGTTCCCGGCGCCGACCTGGATGCTCACGAGCCGCGCGAGGGACTCCGCGAGCACGTTGTCGGAGTTGATGAGCGCGGTCTGGATGAGGGACGACACCGGCTGCGACTCGACCTTGCCGAGCACGCGGGCGCCGGCGGGCGCCGCGCCCTGCGTGACGTCGGCCGACCCGCCCAGCATGGAGCGGAAGGTGCTGCCGACGCGCGCGAGCGGATCCTCGCTGCGGGCGGAGACGACGGCGGCCGGATCGGCGCGGTCGGCGTCGAGCTGCAGCGGCGTCATGAAGCTGGAGTAGCCCGCCTTCCGCTCGGAGGCGGCCCACGACGGGATCCAGGTGTCCCCGGAGAAGAGGGAGGTGTCGAGCACGATGCGGGTGATGGGGGTGCCGGCCGTCGAGGGATCCGCGGCCCACGCGGTGCGCACCTGCTGGGCGAGGTCGCTGAGGCGCGGCGCACCGGGGTAGACGGAGCTGCCGGAGGTGAGGCGCGACAGCGTCGGGTCCCCTCCGCCGACGAGCACCACGGTGCCGGGCTCGGAGCCACGGACCACCGTCGTGGCGATGCGCCGGTCGGGGCCGAGCGCCGCGAGGGCCGCGGCCGAGGTGATGACCTTCATGACGCTCGCCGTGCGCTCCGGCGTGCTGCCGTTGCGGTCGAAGAGCACGCGGCCGGTCGCGGCGTCGCGGACCTGGCCCTCGAAGGTGGCGAGGCGCGGATCCTGCGCGAGGGACGAGATCGAGCACATGCGGAGGTCGCGCGCGGCGGCCTCGTCGGCGGGCGCGGGACGCGGCGGCGCCTGCGTGGGGGTCGGGCTCGGGGTGGGCGTCGGATCGGCGGTGGCGGCGACGCTCGCGGAGGCGCTCCCGGCGCGACC
>NZ_JAAVCB010000010.1:0-26877 GCF_014802555.1 Clavibacter sp.
CACCAGCAACCAACACCGGGCCGACGCGCTTGACCCCTTCATCGAGCACTACAACACTGAACGAATCCACTCAAGCCACGGGCTCACGCCCGCGGCCCGAGTGTCACCAACGTCATGACCCATGACAACTAGGACCGGAGAGCACGTGTCAGCTGAGAACCGACCGATCACCCTTGCCATCGTGGACGACCACAGGATGCTGCTCGGGGCCCTGACCGAGTGGATCCGCAACGCCGCGTCCGACATCGAGATGGTCGCCGCGGTGTCCACCTGGCCCGACCTGCTGACGCATCCGCGGTTCCCCGTCGACGTGGTGCTCCTCGACCTCGACCTCAAGGACAACCTGCCGATCTCGCTGAAGATCGCGACGCTCAAGACCACGGGCGTCAAGACCGTTCTCATGAGCACGTACTCGGAGCCCAACGTCGTGCGCGAGGCCCTGGCGTCCGGCGCCCTCGGCTACCTCGTGAAGAGCGAGGACGCCAGCATGATCGTCGACGCGATCCGCCTCGCGGCCGACGGCCAGTCGTACATCTCCGCGGAGCTCGACCTCGCGATCAACAGCACCGACGTCGGCGGCGTGCCGAAGCTCAGCGCGCAGGAGCGCCGGGTCATGGCGCTCTACGGCGGCGGCGAGCCGGTGAAGTCGGTCGCGTACAGCCTCGGCATCTCCGAGGAGACCGCGAAGTCGTACCTCAAGCGGATCCGCGAGAAGTACCGCGTGGCGGGCTTCGACGTGGGCACCAAGGTGGCGCTGCGGAAGCGCGCGATCCAGGACGGGATCCTGCTCCAAGGCGAGTAGCGCGGCCCGCGCCGACTCAGCCGCCGATGCCGATCGGCTGGGTCGTCAGCCGCTGGCCGTCGGTCAACCGGCGGGATCCGCGCTGGTGCCGGTCGAGCCCGAAGGCCGCGAGCGCGATGAGCAGGCCGGCCACGCTCAGCCCCACGCCGACGAGCGCGGGCGACGTGTAGCCGAGACCTGCCGCCACCGTGACCCCGCCGAGCGCCGCACCGACCGCGTTGCCCGTGTTGAGCGCCGAGTGGTTGAGGGCTGCGGCGATGGACTGCGAGTCGTGCGCCACGTCCATCAGCCGGATCTGGATCCCGGGCGACAGCGCCGCCGCCGACCCGCCGATGAGGAACAGGGACACGAAGAGCCCGACCGGGTTCGACGCGGTGAGCACCAGCCCCACGAGCGAGAGGATGAGCAGCCCGAACAGGGACAGCAGCGCGGCCTTCACGTCGCGATCCGCCCACCAGCCACCCGCGAGGTTGCCGACCGTCATACCGAGGCCGACGACCACGAGAGCCAGCGGCACGGACCACTCCGGAAGCCCGGTCACCTCGGTGACCATGGGCGACACGAAGGTGTAGACGGCGAAGAACCCGCCGAAGCCGATCGCGCCGATGAGGAGCGCGAGCCACACCTGCAGCCGCGTGAACGCCCGGAGCTCGCGCCGGAGCGTCGCCTCGGGGTTGCCGGCCTGCGCGGGCACGGCCAGGAGGACCGCGACGAAGGTGGCGGCGAAGATCGCGGCGACGACGAGGTACGCGACCCGCCAGCCCGCGTTCTGCCCGATCCACGTGACGATGGGCACGCCGATCACGTTGGCGATGGTGAGCCCCGCGAGCACGAAGGCGACGCCCCGGGCGCGCTTGCCCTCCCCCATGAGCTGCGCGGCGACGAGCGAGGCGATCCCGAAGTAGGCGCCGTGCGGCAGCCCCGCGACGAAGCGGGCGAGGACCACGAGGCCGAAGCTCGGGAGGATCGCGCTGAGCACGGTGCCGAGCGTGAAGGCCAGCAGCAGCCAGAGCAGGAGCTTGCGCCGGGGCGCCCGCGCCGACGCGGCGGCGATGGTCGGCGCGCCCACCACGACGCCGAGGGCGTAGGCGCTGATCAGCGTGCCGGCCTGCGCGTTGGCGGCCTCCGTCGAGCGCGCGGCCACCTCGGGCAGCAGGTCGGATGCGAGCTGCGGCAGGAGCCCCATGGCGACGAACTCGGTGGTGCCGATGGCGAATCCGCCCATCGCGAGGGCGAGCAGGGCGATGCGGACGCGGGCCGGCGACAGCGTCGCCTGCCCGGAGGAGGGGGGATTCACCCGACGAGCCTACCGGCGGTCGGGATGCGGGCCGGTGGTCAGTCGGAGGCGCCGCGGGCGTCGAGCGCCTTCTCCAGGCGCTCGAGCTTCCCGGTCAGCTCGCCCGCGTAGCCGGGACGGATGTCGGCCTTGAGGACGAGCGCGACCCGCGTCCCGAACGGCGCGACGGCCTCGGTGGCGCGGCGGACGACGTCGAAGACCTCGTCCCAGTCGCCCTCGATCGTGGTGAACATGGCGTCGGTGCGGTTCGGCAGGCCGGACGCGCGGACCACGGCCACCGCGGCGGCCACGGCGTCGTGCACGGAGGCGTCGGGAGCGTCGCCCCCGCTGGGTGCGACGGAGAAGGCGACGAGCATGGGGACTCCCGGGGTTCGACGGCGGCGGCGCTCCGGGCGGGTGCCCGGCCGGCGTCCGGCTGTGGGATCAGGGTACGACGGCGGCGACGCCTGTGGACGGAGGCCGACGCCGGGGGCGGCCTCCGGCGAGACTGCCCGAGTACTTGAAAGTTCACAGAACGGGTGGGGCGCAGCGCCCGCCCGCATCGCACGGAGGAGCAGCGCCATGGACAAGAAAACGAAGATCATCATCGGGGTCGCGGGCGGCGTGGTCGTCCTCGTCGGCGCCTTCGCGGCGTTCGGCGATCCCATCTACAAGCAGCTGGCGGGCACGCCCGACGCCGCCCCGACCCTGGCGTCGACGCCGGCGGCCGGTGGCGCGCTCGGCGACCTGTCCGGCGACTGGACCGTCGGCGGATCCTCCTACGCCGGATACCGCGTCGACGAGGTGCTGAACGGAACGCCCGTCACGGTCAACGGCCGGACGGACGCCGTCACGGGCGACATCACGGTCGCCGGATCCCAGGTCACCAAGGGCACCATGACGGTCGACGTCACCAAGATCGCCACGGACCAGCCGCCGCGCGACGCGTACTTCCAGAACGTGGCGATGGCGACGGGCGACTTCCCGACCGCCACCTTCACGCTCACGCAGCCGATCGCCGCCGACGGCGTCGAGGCGGGCGTCCCGGCGACGTACGACGTGACCGGCGACCTGACCCTGCACGGCGTGACGAAGAGCGTGACCGCGCAGATGCAGGCGAGCTTCACGTCGGACGGCGGACAGATCGTGGGCTCCATCCCGATCACGTTCCAGGACTTCGGGGTCCAGGCCCCGAGCCTCGGCTTCGTGACGGTCGAGGACCACGGCTCCGTCGAGTTCTCGCTCGACGTCGCGAAGGCCTAGCCGCCGGATCCCGCCAGCGTCTCCCGCACGGCCCTCGGCATCGCCTCGGCGACGTCGAGGGCCGTGATCGGTCCGCCGCCGGATGCGAGGTCGCCCGCCCGACCGTGCAGCCACGCGGCGGCCGCGGCGACCTCGGCGAGGGCGGCCAGGGGATCCGGCGCGTCGGCGACCCGCGCGGACGCCCCGGCGACGAGCGCACCCAGCGCACCGCCCAGGACGTCCCCGGAGCCCGCCGTCGCGAGCCACGGCGTCCCCGCCCGCACCGCGATGCGCGCGGACCCGCCGACGACGAAGGTGGTCGCGCCCTTCAGCATCACGCACACGCCGAGCTCCCGCGCGGCGCGCTCCGCCCAGCCCGGCGCGTCCGCCGCGATCTCCTCGGCCGACGCCCGGATGCCGGCGCCGTCGAGCAGCCGCGACAGCTCGCGGAAGTGCGGCGTGACGATGACGGGGCCGGTCGCGCGTCCCACGAGGTCCAGCGCGCCCGCGTCGACGACCGACGGGAGGCCCTGCCGGAGCGCGGCGACGATGGCGTCGGCCGCGGCGTCGTCGCGGTGCGCCTGGTCCATGCCGGAACCGACGAGCCACGCCTGCACGCGCCCGTCCGCCGTGACGACCTCGGGGCGGCGGGCGAGCACCGAGGCGGACGCGCCCGCGGGGCCGAGGTACCGGATCATGCCGACGCCCGTGCGCGCGGCCGCCTCGACACCGAGGACAGCCGCGCCCGGGTACCGGTCGGATCCCGTCCGGACGCCGAGCACGCCGCGCGTGTACTTGTCGTCGTCGTCCCGCGGAAGGCGGATCGCCCGGCGCGTGCGCTCGGCGTCCTGCCGGATCCAGCCGTCGGGCGCGTGGTCGTGGTGCGCGTCGCTCATGCCCTCACGATAGGCGCGCGGGAATGCGGCGACCGCGCCGGGCCTTGGGACCATGAGGCCTTGCGAGGCCCTCCGCCCGTCCCCGCGCGCCGAGTCCCCCTCGGGATCCGCGGCCGCCCGCCTGGAAGGATCCCCATGACCACGTCCCCGCTCTTCGAGCCGATCACCGTCCGCGGCGTCACCGCGCGCAACCGCATCTGGGTCGCGCCGATGTGCCAGTACAGCATCGACGCGCGAAACGGCGTGCCGGGTGCGTGGCACCTCGCGCACCTTGGCTCGTTCGCCCGCGGCGGCGCGGGGCTCGTGATGGCGGAGGCAACCGGCGTCAGCCCGGAGGCGCGCATCACGCCCGAGGACACCGGCATCTGGGACGACGCGCAGCGCGACGCGTGGAAGCCGATCGTCGACTTCATCCACGAGATGGGCGCGGTCGCCGCGATCCAGCTCGCGCACGCGGGCCGCAAGGCCTCCACCTACTCGTTCTCCGGACGCGGCACCATGCCGGCCGAGGAGGGCGGCTGGGAGACGGTCGCCCCGTCCGCCGAGCCGTTCCCCGGCTATGGGACGCCCGTCGCGCTCGACGCCGCCGGAATCCGGAAGGTCGTCGACGACTTCGCCGCGGCCGCCCGCCGCTCCGTCGACGCCGGCTTCGACGTGCTCGAGCTGCACGCCGCCCACGGCTACCTCCTGCACCAGTTCCTCTCCCCGCTGAGCAACCACCGCGACGACGAGTTCGGCGGCAGCCTCGAGAACCGGGCGCGCCTGCTGCTCCAGGTGATCGACGCCGTGCGCGCCGAGGTCCCCGACGCACCGCTCCTCGTGCGCTTCTCCGCCACCGACTGGGCGGGCGACGCCGGCTGGGACGAGCAGCAGACCGCGACGGTCGCCGCCTGGGCCGCCGAGCACGGCGCCGACTTCTTCGACATCTCCACGGGCGGCAACACCACGGGCGTCACGATCCCCGTCGCCCCCGGCTACCAGGTGCCGTTCGCCGAGTACGTCAAGGAGCACGCGAAGGTCGCGCTCAACGCGGTCGGCCTCATCACCGAGCCCGCGCAGGCCGAGGCCGTCGTGGCCGAGGGCCGTGCGGACGCCGTGATGCTCGGCCGCGAGATGCTCCGCGACCCGCACTTCGCGCTGCGGGCCGCGCACGAGCTGGGCGTCGAGATCGACTACTGGCCCAAGCAGTACGACCGGGCGCGCTGGGCCGCCTGACCGCTGCCCCGCACGACGACGGCCCGGCATCCCGCGAGGGGTGCCGGGCCGTCGTCACGCGTGCGGTCAGGCCCGCCGGGTGGCGTCCTGCACCTCGCCGACGAGCTCCTCGATGATGTCCTCCAGGAACAGCACGCCCGTCGTCTCGCCCGCCTCCGTGAAGGCGCGGGCGAGGTGCGCGCCGGAGCGGCGCATCATCGCGAGGGCGTCCTCGAGCTCGGTGCCCTCGAAGACCGACACGAGCTGGCGGATCCGCTTGGTCGGCACCGGCCGCACGAACTCGCCGGCCTCGTCGAGGTCGATGACGTCCTTGAGGTGCAGGTAGCCGGTCGGCTCCCCCGCCTCGTCCACGATCACGTACCGCGAGAAGCCGTGCCGGGCGACGGCGCGCTCGACCTCGGACGGCGACGCGGTCTCGGGCAGGCTCACGAGGGCGTCGAGCGGGATCGCGATGTCCTGCACCTTCTTGCCCGTGAACTCGAACGCCGCGGTGAGCGCACCGGTCCGGTCCTCCAGGAGCCCCTCGCGCGTCGACTGGTCGACGATCCCCTGCACCTCGTCGAGCGTGAACGCGCTCGCGGCCTCGTCCTTCGGCTCGACCTTGGCGATGCGGAGCACCGCGTTGGAGATCGCGTTCAGTGCCACGATGAGCGGCTTCACCACGCGCGCGATCCCGACGAGCGGCGGCGCGAGCAGCAGCGCCGCCCGGTCCGGAACCGAGAACGAGATGTTCTTCGGCACCATCTCGCCGAGCACCACGTGCAGGAACGACACGATCAGCAGCGCGATGACGAACGCGATCGTGGAGATCGCCTCCTCCGGCAGCCCGGTGGCGCCCAGCGGGATCTCCAGCAGGTGGTGGATCGCCGGCTCGGACACGTTGAGGATCAGCAGCGAGCACACGGTGATGCCGAGCTGCGTGGTCGCGAGCATGAGCGTCGCGTGCTCCATCGCGAAGAGCGTGATGCGTGCGGCGCGGCTGCCCTCCTCGGCGCGCGGCTCGATCTGGGACCGCTTCGCGGAGATGACCGCGAACTCGGCGCCGACGAAGAAGGCGTTGACGGCGAGCAGCACGACGAGCGCGATGATCCCCCCGGCGTACTCACCCACGGGACGGCTCCTTCCTCATCGCGGCGCGTTCCGCGTCCGCCTGTCGTCCGGCCTCGCGGCCGGCCTCCCGCTCGGCCTGGCGGTCCGCCTGGCGCTCGGCGCGCGTGGTGCCCACCGCGGTGGCGACCGGCACGGGGACGGGCGTGAAGCGGATCCGGTCGATGCGCCGGCCGTCGAGCCGCTCGACCCGGAGCGTTCCGGTCTCGAGCTCCAGCTCGTCGCCCACGACGGGAAGGCGGCCGAGCTCGCTCATGACGAAGCCGGCCGCGGTCTCGTACGGACCCTCGTCGGGGATGCGCAGGCCCGTGCGCTCGAGGAGCTCGTCGGGCCGCAGCATGCCGGGGAAGGTGAGCGAGTCGCGCGAGCGGACGACGCCCGCACGCGTGCGGTCGTGCTCGTCGGCGAGCTCGCCGACCAGCTCCTCGACGAGGTCCTCGAGCGTCGCGACCCCGGCCGTGCCGCCGTACTCGTCGACGACCACCGCCATCTGGAAGCCGCGCCCGCGCAGCTCGCCCAGGAGGTCGTCGAGCTTCATCGTCTCGGGCACGCGGATCGCCTCGGACTGCAGGGCGGTGACGGGCACCTGCGCGCGCTTCTCGCGCGGCACGGCCACGGCCTGCTTGACGTGCACGAGGCCGATGACGTCGTCGACGCCGTCGTCCGTGACGGGGAAGCGCGAGTAGCCGGTGGTCATGGCGAGCTCGATCACGGTCTGCGCGCTGTCCGTGCGCTCCACCGACTTCACGCGCAGGCGCGGCGTCATGACGTCGGAGGCCGTGAGGTCGGCGAACCGCAGCGTCCGGCTGAGCAGCATCGCCGTGTCGTCCTCGAGGAGGCCGGCGAGCGCGGAGCGGCGGACGAGCGAGGACAGCTCCTCGGCGGAGCGCGCGCCCGACAGCTCCTCCTTCGGCTCGATGCCGACGAGCCGCAGGATCCCGTTCGCGCTGTTGTTGAGCAGCAGCACGGCGGGCTTGAACACCGTGGTGAACAGGGTCTGGAAGGGGATCACGAGCTTGGCCGTCTCGCGCGGCAAGGCCAGCGCGAAGTTCTTGGGCACGAGCTCGCCGATGATCATCGACAGCAGGGTCGCGACGACGAGCGCCACCACGGTCGCGACCGGGGAGACGAGGCCCTCGGCGAGGCCGGCGGACGTCAGCGGACCGGCGAGCAGCAGGCTGAGCGTCGGCTCCATCGTGTATCCGGCGAGCAGCGTCGTCAGCGTGATGCCGAGCTGGGCGCTGGAGAGGTGGGTCGAGGTGATGCGGAGCGCGCGGATCGGCGGGCCGAGCCGCTTCTCGCCGCGCTCCTGGCGCTTCTCGAGGTCGGAGCGGTCGAGGTTCACGAGCGCGAACTCGCTGGCGACGAAGAGGCCGGTGCCGAGGGTCAGGACGAGACCCACGGCCAGGAGGAGCCATTCATGCACGAGGGCGGCTCCGGGGAGCCGGGCGCGCGGCCGGCTTCAGTCGGAGGGGCGCGCGCAGCGGGGGTCTATGAGCAGGAGGAGGGTCGTCCATCGTCCATCGTCCGTCGAGCATACCGGGGCTCACCATCCGACCGGCAGGGGCTTGCCCTCCTCGTAGCCCGCCGCCGACTGGATCCCGACGGCGGCCCGCTCCGCGAACTCGGCCCGCGTGCGCGCCCCGGCGTAGGTGAACGCGCTGCGGACGCCCGAGGTGATCGTGTCGAGCAGGTCCTCGAGGCCGGGGCGGAGGGGGTCGATGCGGATCCGGCTCGTGGAGATCCCCTCCGCGAAGAGCGTCCGCCGCGCGAGCTCGAACGCCTCTCGACGCCCGAACCGCTCCTGCACCGCGCGCGTCGACGCCATGCCCCAGCTCTCCTTGGCGAGACCGCCCTCGTCGTCGACGAGCAGGCGGCCGGGCGACTCGACGGTGCCCGCGAACCAGGATCCGATCATCACGCTCGCGGCACCCGCGGCGAGGGCGAGGGCGACGTCCCGCGGGTACCGCACTCCCCCGTCCGCCCAGACGAGCGCGCCGGCCGCGCGGGCGGCCTCGGCCGTGTCGAGCACGGCCGAGAACTGCGGCCGGCCGACGGCGGTCATCATGCGGGTGGTGCACATGGCGCCGGGTCCGACGCCGACCTTGACGATGTCGGCGCCCGCCTCGACGAGGTCGCGCGCGCCCTCGGCGGTGACGACGTTGCCGGCCACGAGCGGCACCCGGGGATCGAGGGCGCGCACGTCGCGGATCGCGCGGAGCATCGCCTCCTGGTGCCCGTGCGCCGTGTCGAGCACGAGCACGTCGACGCCGGCCGCGAGCAGCGCGCGGGCCCGGCCCACCGGATCGCCGTTGACGCCGACCGCGGCGCCGACCGCGAGGCGCCGTGCCCGTCGACGGCCGGCGCGTAGACGGTGGACCGGAGCGCGCTCCGGCGGCTGAGCGTGCCGACCAGTCGGCCGTGGGCGAGCACGGGCGCGAAGTCGATCCCGGCGGCGTGCATCAGGTCGAAGGCCGCGCGGCCCGTGGGCACGTCGTCGGCGTCGAGGGAGGCGAGCGCGCCGTGCGGGAGGTCGCCGAGCCGGGTGCCGTCGGGGACTCCGGCGAGCTGCGTACCCTCCAGGCAGCCGACCATCTCCCCGTCCGCGTCCCGCAGCACGATGCCGTGTCCGGCGATGGGCGGCAGGAGCTCGCGCGCCTGGCCCGCGGTGGCGTCCGGCGGCAGCTCGAGCGGCGAGTCGTAGGCGACGGGCTGGTCCTTCACCCGGTGGATCGCGGCGTCCAGCTCCTGCGGGCGGAGGTCCTGCGGCAGGATCCCGATGCCGCCGCGGCGAGCGAGCACGGCGGCCAGGCGCGGGCCGGTGACCGACCCCATGTTGCTGGCGACCACCGGGATGGTGCACGGCGTGCCGTCGCCCGGGGCGAGGTCGACGTCCATCCGGCTCGCGACGTCGGACCTGCCCGGGCTCAGGAACACGTCCGAGTAGGTCAGGTCGTGGGCGGGAGCCTCTCCGGTGAACCTCATGCCCCGACGGTAGCCCCGCAGGCCGGCCGCGCACCAGGGCGTCGCCGGGGCCCCCATCCCGACGCGCCGCTCCCGGCGGCCCGACCGGGGGAAGGTTTAGGCTGGGTGATCGTGGACGCGCGGCACGCGAACGGGCCGCGCGAGGCAGACGACCAACAGCAAGAGAGCGGGCGATCAACTGTGTCGAGCCAGGTGACTGGTACGGGGACCGATGACGGTTCCACGGGCGACTTCGGAGCCAACGAGTGGCTCGTCGACGAGATGTACGAGAGGTTCGTGGTCGACAAGGACTCCGTCGACCGCAGCTGGTGGCCGATCCTGGAGAACTACCACACCACCGTGATCGAGGGCCGCGAGGCGACGCCGGCCACCGGCGACCAGACCGCCGAGGCGCAGATCCCGGACACGGAGAGCACCTCCGCCCCCGCGACGACCAACACGGGTTCCCCGGCGCCGACGCCGGCTCCCGCGTCCGCCGGCCAGCCCGACGCGCAGGCGCAGCAGCCCGCGACCGGATCCCAGCCCGCCGCGCGCACGACGAGCATCGCGCCCAAGCAGCAGCCGATCCCCGCCCAGGCGCCCGCGAAGGCCCCGGCGAAGAAGGGCCAGGAGCCCACCCCGCCTGGCGAGGACGAGGTCTCCCCGCTCCGCGGCATGGCGAAGTCCCTCGCGACCAACATGGACGCGTCGCTCACCATCCCGACCGCGACGAGCGTCCGCACCATCCCGGCGAAGCTGATGATCGACAACCGCATCGTCATCAACAACCACCTGAAGCGCGCGCGCGGCGGCAAGGTCTCGTTCACGCACCTCATCGGCTGGGCGCTCATCCAGGCGCTGAAGGAGTTCCCGAGCCAGAACGTGCACTACGACGAGGTCGACGGCAAGCCCAGCGTCGTCTCCCCCGCGCACATCAACCTCGGCATCGCGATCGACATGCCGAAGCCCGACGGCACGCGCGCGCTCCTCGTCCCGAGCATCAAGGGCGCCGAGGCCATGACCTTCGGCGAGTTCCTGTCCGCGTACGAGGACCTGGTGAAGAAGGCGCGCGGCAACAAGCTCGCCGCGGGCGACTTCGCCGGCACGACCATCTCGCTCACGAACCCCGGCGGCATCGGCACGGTCCACTCCGTGCCGCGCCTGATGAAGGGCCAGGGCGCCATCATCGGCGCCGGCGCCCTCGAGTACCCGGCCGAGTTCCAGGGCTCGAGCCCGAAGACGCTCGTCGAGCTCGGGATCGGCAAGACCATCACGCTGACGAGCACGTACGACCACCGCGTGATCCAGGGCGCCGGCTCGGGCGAGTTCCTCAAGATCGTGCACGAGCGCCTCATCGGCCAGCACGGCTTCTACGAGGACATCTTCGCGGCGCTGCGCATCCCGTACGACCCCATCCAGTGGGCCACCGACATCAACGTCGACCTCTCCGAGCGGGTCTCCAAGACCAGCCGCGTGCAGGAGCTCATCAACGCGTACCGCGTCCGCGGGCACCTCATGGCGGACATCGACCCGCTCGAGTACCAGCAGCGCACCCACCCGGACCTCGAGATCACGAACCACGGGCTCACCTTCTGGGACCTCGACCGCGAGTTCGTCACCGACGGCTTCGGCGGACGCCGCCAGGCGCTCCTCCGCGACGTCCTCGGGATCCTCCGCGACTCCTACTGCCGCACGATCGGCATCGAGTACATGCACATCCAGCAGCCCGACGAGCGCCGCTGGATCCAGGGCAAGGTCGAGCAGCCCTACGCGAAGCCCACGCACGACGAGCAGATGCGCATCCTCTCCAAGCTCAACGAGTCGGAGGCGTTCGAGACGTTTCTCCAGACGAAGTACGTCGGGCAGAAGCGCTTCAGCCTCGAGGGCGGCGAGTCGACCATCTCCCTGCTGGACACGCTGCTGCAGGGCGCGGCCGACCACGGCCTCGACGAGGTCGCGATCGGCATGGCCCACCGCGGCCGCCTCAACGTCCTCACCAACATCGCGGGCAAGAGCTACGGCCAGATCTTCCGCGAGTTCGAGGGCACGCAGGACCCGCGCACCGTGCAGGGATCCGGCGACGTCAAGTACCACCTCGGCACCGAGGGCACCTTCCGCGGCGTCCACGGCGAGGAGATGCCGGTGTACCTCGCGGCGAACCCGTCGCACCTCGAGGCCGTCAACGGCGTGCTCGAGGGCATCGTCCGCGCGAAGCAGGACCGCAAGCCCATCGGCTCGTTCTCGGTGCTGCCGATCCTCGTGCACGGCGATGCGTCCATGGCCGGCCAGGGCGTGGTCTTCGAGACCCTCCAGCTCTCGCAGCTGCGCGCCTACCGCACGGGCGGCACGGTGCACATCGTGATCAACAACCAGGTCGGCTTCACCACGCCGCCGTCGGAGTCCCGCTCGTCGGTGTACTCGACGGACGTGGCCAAGAGCATCCAGGCGCCGATTTTCCACGTGAACGGTGACGACCCCGAGGCCGTGGCACGCGTCGCGCACCTCGCCTTCGAGTTCCGCCAGGAGTTCAAGAAGGACGTCGTCATCGACCTCGTCTGCTACCGCCGTCGCGGCCACAACGAGGGCGACGACCCGTCGATGACGCAGCCGCTCATGTACAACCTCATCGAGGCCAAGCGCTCGGTGCGGAAGCTGTACACGGAGGCGCTCGTCGGCCGCGGCGACATCACGCAGGAGGAGTACGACGCGGCGCAGAAGGACTTCCAGGACCGCCTGGAGCGCGCCTTCGCGGAGACGCACGCGGCGCAGACCTCGTCCATCCCCATCCAGACGGATGACGCGGGCGCGGTGTCCGACCTCGAGCGGCCCGACTCCCAGCAGGACGACGGCCACGGCGAGCCCGAGACCACGGGCGTGTCCGAGGCCGTGATCCACTCCATCGGCGACGCGCACGACAACCCGCCGCAGGGATTCTCCGTGCACCCGAAGCTGCAGGCGCTCATGCGCAAGCGGCTGGAGATGAGCCGCAGCGGATCCATCGACTGGGCCTTCGGCGAGCTCCTCGCCATCGGCTCGCTGCTGCTGGAGAACACGCCGGTCCGCCTCGCCGGGCAGGACTCGCGCCGCGGCACGTTCGTCCAGCGCCACGCGGTGCTGCACGACCGCGACAACGGACAGGAGTGGCTGCCCCTCGCGAACCTCAGCGACCGCCAGGCGCGGTTCTGGATCTACGACACGCTGCTCAGCGAGTACGCGGCGATGGGCTTCGAGTACGGCTACTCCGTCGAGCGGCCCGACGCCCTCGTGCTGTGGGAGGCCCAGTTCGGCGACTTCGCCAACGGCGCGCAGACGATCATCGACGAGTTCATCTCCTCGGCCGAGCAGAAGTGGGGACAGCGCTCGAGCGTCGTCCTGCTGCTGCCGCACGGCTACGAGGGCCAGGGTCCCGACCACTCGTCGGCCCGGATCGAGCGCTTCCTGCAGCTGTGCGCCGAGCAGAACATGACGGTCGCCCGTCCGTCGACGCCCGCGTCGTACTTCCACCTGCTGCGCCGCCAGGCGTACTCGCGGCCCCGTCGCCCGCTCGTGGTCTTCACGCCGAAGGCCATGCTGCGGCTGCGCGGCGCCACGAGCGACGTCGAGGCCTTCACCTCGGGTCGCTTCGAGCCGGTGATCGACGACGTCCGCATCGAGGACCGCGGTGCGGTCCGGCGCGTGCTGCTGCACTCCGGCAAGGTGCACTACGACCTGCTCGGCGAGCTGGAGAAGCGCCAGGACAGGTCGATCGCCCTCGTGCGGCTCGAGCAGTTCTACCCGTTCCCCGAGGAGCAGGTGCGCCGCGTCGTCGAGTCGTACCCGGACGCCGAGGTCGTGTGGGTGCAGGACGAGCCCGAGAACCAGGGCGCGTGGCCGTTCGTGCACGTCGAGTTCGGCCGGGTGCTGCCCGACCGCGCGGTGCGCGTCGTCTCCCGCCCGGCCGCGGCATCGCCCGCCGCGGGCTCGAGCAAGCGGCACGCGACGGAGCAGACGGACCTGATCGCGCGGGCCACCGCGGAGTGATCTCGCTGGGCTGACGCCCGGAACGACGAGAGGCCCGGGCCCCCAGGGGACCGGGCCTCTTCGCGTGCGGGCGGCTGAGCGGTCGAGCGCGCTGCCGGCGGTCAGCCGAGCTTCGAGTAGCGGATGCCGGACGCGTGGTAGCCGCGGCGGGCGTAGAACCGCGTGACGTTGTCGCGGGCCGCGGCCGACGTCGCGAGGAACCGCGTGGCACCGTGCTCGCGCGCCCACGCCTCGTAGTGGCGGATGAGGTCGGACCCGATGCCGCCGGCCTGGCGCCCCTCGCGCACGACCAGGATGATCAGCTGCGCGATGGGCTCGTCGTCGGCCAGGCCCCACATGAGGTGGCCGCCCGCGAGGCCCGCGATGTCGCCCGCGTCGTCGCGCACCACCCACGTCTCGTGTCCGGCGGCGGCCGTCATGCGGGAGAGCCGCGCGGCGACGCGCTCCTCGTCCACCTCGTAGTCGAGCAGCCGGAGCAGCTCGACGATGACGGTGAGGTCGGACGGGGAGGGCGTCCCGAGGGACTGGATCGCGTTGGTCACGTGCCGAGGTACCGGCCGCGCGCGATGCGTCCGGTCAGTGCGTGGCCTGGATCGCCCGCAGCTTCTCCATCACCTGCGTGCGCAGGTCCTCCGGGGCGGCCTCCGTGCACGCGCGGCGCACGGTGTCCCGCAGTACGACGCCGACGCGGTGCTCGCGCGCGCAGTCGGCGCAGTTCGCCATGTGCTCGCGGATGTCGGCGGCGTCCGCCTTGTCGAGCTCGTGGTGCAGATACTCCTCGAGATCCTTCTTGGCCTTGTCGCAGCCGCAGTCGCTCATTTGGTCGCTCCAGTGAGGTGCGCGGTGGAGATGCCCCGCTCGCGCGCGTAGTCGGACAGCAGGCTCCGCAGCATCCGGCGGCCGCGGTGCAGGCGGCTCATGACGGTGCCCACGGGGGTCTTCATGATGTCGGCGATCTCCTGGTAGGAGAAGCCCTCCACGTCCGCGAAGTAGACGGCCATCCGGAAGTCCTCCGGGATGGACTGCAGCGCGTCCTTGACGGTGCTGTCCGGGAGGTGGTCGATGGCCTCGGCCTCGGCGGAGCGCGTGGTGGTCGCGGTGGCGCTCGTCGCGCCGCCCAGCTGCCAGTCCTCGAGCTCGTCGATGGTGCCGTTGTAGGGGTCACGCTGCTTCTTGCGGTAGTTGTTGATGAAGGTGTTCGTGAGGATCCGGTACAGCCAGGCCTTGAGGTTCGTGCCCTGCTTGAACTGGTGGAAGGCCGTGTATGCCTTCACGAACGTCTCCTGCACCAGGTCCTGCGCGTCGGCGGGGTTGCGCGTCATGCGCAGGCCCGCGGCGTAGAGCTGGTCGATGAACGGGAGCGCCTGCTCCTCGAAGAGCTCGCGGTTGTCGCCGGGCTGCGCGGGGCGCGGCTCCTCGACGACCGCCGCCTCGGCCTCCTGCTGGTCGGCCGCCTCCTCGGTGGAGGCCACGACCGCCTCGACGACCGCGGCGGGCGCCGGGCGCGCGTCGCGATCGGCGTCGTCTGCTGCTGGAGCTGCGGGTGCGTCGTGACTGGTGTTCCCTGAATTCGCCATCAGGGCAGATTCTACGGCGCGCACGAGCTCGACGGACGGGGCCGCCGGTGCTGTCCTCGTGATCACGGGTGATCCTTCCCGGCCCGGGATCCGGGCCTGCCGGACGCCTGCCCGGTACTCTGGTGAACCCATGGAGATCTTCAGGTATTCCGGTCCCACCTTCAGCCCGTACGACGACGACCGGACCCACGCGCCCGTGCCGACGGACGACGGGCCGTGGGCGGCGCCTGTGGCCGACGGGCCGCTCGACGCGACCGTGCCTCTGCCGGGATCCAAGAGCCTGACGAACCGCGAGCTCGTCCTCTCCGCCCTCGCCGACTCCCCCTCGACGCTGCGCTCGCCGCTCCGGTCGCGCGACACCCGTCTCATGATCGAGGCGCTGCGGGCGCTCGGCACCGTGATCGAGGAGGTCGACGGCGGGAGCGCCTTCGGCCCGGACCTGCGGATCACCCCCGCCGAGCTCGCGGGCGGCATCACCATCGAATGCGGCCTCGCCGGCACCGTGATGCGCTTCCTCCCTCCCGTGGCGGCACTCGCCCTCGGCCCCGTCTCCTTCGACGGCGACCCGAGTGCCCGCCGCCGCCCCATGTCCGGCACGATCGAGGCGCTGCGGGCGCTCGGGGTCGACGTCAACGACGACGGGCGCCGCGCGCTGCCGTTCAGCCTCTACGGCACGGGCGAGGTGCCGGGCGGCGAGATCGCCATCGACGCGTCCGCCTCCAGCCAGTTCGTCTCCGGCCTGCTGCTCGCCGCGCCGCGGTTCGCCCAGGGGCTGCGGCTCCGGCACACGGGCGAGACGCTGCCGAGCATGCCGCACATCGAGATGACGATCCGCACGCTCGCCGAGCGTGGCGTGGTCGTCGAGAGCCCGGAGCCCGGGGTCTGGATCGTGCCCCCGTCCCCCATCGCCGGCCGCGAGGTGCGCATCGAGCCCGACCTCTCCAACGCCGCCCCGTTCCTCTGCGCCGCGCTCGTCGCGGGAGGCCGCGTCGCGATCCCCGGCTGGCCGGAGGAGACGACCCAGGTCGGCGCCGACCTCGCGCACCTGCTGCCGCGGTTCGGCGCGACCGTCACGCGCGAGGGCGGCGCGCTCGTCGTCGACGGCGGCCCGGGGCTCGCGGCGGGCGGGCGCATCACCGGCGTCGACCTCGACCTCAGCACGGGCGGCGAGCTCGCGCCCGCGCTGGTCGCGCTCGCGGCCCTCGCCGACGGGCCCAGCCGGATCACGGGCATCGGGCACCTGCGCGGGCACGAGACCGACCGCCTCGCGGCGCTGGCAGCGGAGATCACCGGGCTCGGCGGATCCGTCACCGAGCTCGAGGACGGCCTCGCGATCTCCCCCGCCCCGCTGCACGGCGGCCCGTGGCGCGCCTACGAGGACCACCGCATGGCGACCGCCGGCGCGATCGTCGGCCTGGCCGTCCCGGGCGTGGAGATCGACGACATCGGCACGACCGCGAAGACGCTGCCCGAGTTCCCGGAGCTGTGGCTCGGCCCGCTTCTCGGCCGCGCGCCGCGCGCCGCCGTCGACCCGCTCGCCCTCGGCGGCATCACCGGGCCGGGCGCGCCGGGCGGCCTCGGCGGGCTCCTGTGAGCTGGCTCGCGGATCCGGAGGAGGACGACGGCGTCTGGGACGCCTACGACGAGTCCTCGGTGCGCGTGCGCCCGAACCCGAAGGGCAACAAGCCGCGCAGCAAGCAGCGGCCCGGGCACACGGACTCCGTCGAGGGCCGCGTCCTCACCGTCGACCGCGGCCGCTTCGGCGTGCTCGTGGGCGAGGACACCCCCGACGAGCACACGCTCATCGCGACGCGCGCCCGGGAGCTCGGCAAGAAGGCCGTCGTCACGAACGACCGGGTCGACATCGTGGGCGACACCTCGGGCGACGAGGGCAGCCTGTCGCGCATCGTGCGCATCGCCCCGCGCCGGACGCTCCTGCGCCGCAGCGCCGACGACTCCGACGCCGTCGAGCGCGTGATCGTGGCGAACGCCGACCAGATGCTCATCGTCGTGGCCGCCGCCGAGCCCGAGCCCCGCGCGCGCCTCGTCGACCGCTACCTGGTGGCCGCGTTCGACGCGGGGATCCAGCCGATCCTCTGCATCACGAAGTCCGACGTCGCCGACCCCGCGACGTTCGCGGCCCACTTCCGCGTGCTCGACGTGCCGGTCGTCCTCAGCCGCTCCGACGACGTCCCGCTCGACGAGCTGCGTGCCCTGCTGGCCGACCGCACGACCGTCGCCGTCGGCCACTCGGGCGTCGGCAAGTCCACGCTCGTCAACGCGCTCGTCCCCGACGCCAAGCGCGCCACGGGCGTCGTCAACCAGGTCACCGGCCGCGGCCGGCACACGTCGAGCTCCACCGTCTCGATGCGCGTCGAGACGGGCGACGGCGGCCACGGCTGGATCATCGACACCCCGGGCGTCCGCTCGTTCGGGCTCGGGCACGTGGATCCGGCGAACATCCTCCGGTCGTTCGCCAGCTACGCGCACCTGCCCGAGGGCGAGCCCCCGGGCGGCATCCCGCTGACCGAGGCGCACGACTGGGAGATCGTCGACCGGGTCGAGGCGGGCGAGCTGGGCGACGCCGGGCGCGAGCGGCTCCACTCGCTGCAGCACCTCGTCGCGAACCGGTCGGACGCGGGCAAGGCGGAGTGACTGGCCGCGGCGGGCCCGATCGCTAGGCTCGACCCCGTGGCCTCCGAACCCCTGCACTCCCTGTCGTCCGACCTGCGGCTCGCGAGGGAGCTGGCCGACATGGCCGACGCCATCTCGCTCGACCGCTTCCGCTCCGCCGACCTCGCCATCGAGACGAAGGCCGACTCCAGCTGGGTCACCGACGCCGACACCTCGGTCGAGCGGGCGATCCGCGCGGGGATCGCCGATAGCCGTCCGCACGACAGCGTGCTCGGCGAGGAGTACGGGACCTCCGGCTCGTCGTCGCGCCAGTGGATCATCGACCCCATCGACGGCACCTCGAACTACGCGCGCGGCGTGCCCGTCTGGGGCACCCTCATCGCGCTCGCCGTCGACGGCGTGCCCGTGGTCGGCGTCGTCAGCGCGCCCGCGCTCGGCCGTCGCTGGTGGGGCGCGACGGGCCTCGGCGCGTACGTCGACGACACGCTCGGCCAGGCGACGACCTCGCAGGAGCGGCGCATCCGCGTGTCCGACGTCGACCGGCTCGAGGACGCGTCCATGAGCGTCGCGGGCGTCCAGCGCTGGCGCGACGCCGACCGCCTCGACGAGCTGCTCGACCTCTCGGGGCGCGTGAAGCGCTCTCGCGACTTCGGCGACTTGTGGGCCTACATGCTGCTCGCCGAGGGACTCATCGACATCGCGGGCGAGCACGACCTGAAGCCGTACGACATGGCGGCGCTGATCCCCGTGATCGAGGAGGCGGGCGGCCGCTTCACGTCGATCGACGGCGACGCGGGGCCGTGGCACGGATCCGCGCTCGCCACCAACGGGCGCCTCCACGACGCCGTGCTGGCGGTCGTCGCGCGCTGAGCCCGCCCCCGCCGCGCTCCGTGCCGCCCGCTCAGGCGGTCGCAGCGCGCTGCCGGCGGCGGCGGCGCTGGCCGAGGTCGACGAGGCCGAGCGCGAGGGCCACGGCGACCAGCGCGATGGTCACGAGGAAGCCGTTGCGGAACCCGTCGTGGTACACCGCGAGGCTCGCGTCGCCGCCGCCCGCGGCCTCCGCGTAGAGCGTGCTGAAGAAGGTCGCCGACGCGGCCGCGACGCCCACGGCGGTGCCGACGCGCTGGCCGACCTGCGCCATGGATCCGGCGACGCCGCCCTCCGTGACGGGGATCTCGGCGAGCGTGAGCGTCTGGTTCGGCGAGATCACGAAACCCGCTCCGACGCCCGCGACGAGCATGGCGGCTGCCATCGCCCACGGCGTCACCTCCTGCGGCGTCAGCACGGCGGCGAGGAGCAGCAGCGTGATGCCCACCGCGACGATCGCGAGCCCGATCACGACCAGCTGCCGGCCGAGCCGCGAGACGAGGCGCCCGCCGATCCACGCGGTGACGGCCGACGAGAGCGCGAATGGGATGCTGACCATGCCCGCGAAGACCGGCGCGAGCCCGAGCCCCTGCTGCAGGTACAGCGTCGTGAGAAGGAACACCGCGGGGATGGCGGCGAAGTACGCGGTGGCGATGAGGATCCCGTTGCGGTACGAGGAGAGCGTGAAGAGCACGAAGTGGACCACGGGCGACCTGCCCGACCGCTCGTAGCGCCGCTCCCACGCGACGAAGAGCGCTGCGGCGACGACGGCCCCGGCGAGCCAGATCCACCGGAGCGGGTCGTCGTCGGGCCCGCCGGTGGTCAGGACGAACGGCAGCATGAGCGAGAACGTCGCGATCGCGAGGAGCACGACGCCGACGGGGTCGAGGCCCGTCTTCGCCTGCGGCCGCGCCTGCGTGCGCGGCAGCAGCTTGAGCGCGAAGGCGATGGCGACGATGCCGAGGGGGATGTTCATCCAGAACAGCAGGCGCCAGCCGTCCTCGGGGCCGCCGAGCTGGATCAGCAGGCCGCCGAGCGTCGGGCCGAACGCCGTGGAGATGCCGACGACGGCGCCGAACAGGCCGAAGGCGCGCGCCCGCTCCTCGCCCTAGAAGAGCTGCTGGATGAGGCCGAGCACCTGCGGCATCTGGATCCCGGCGGCGACGCCCTGCAGGATCCGCGCGATCACGAGGGTCTTCACGTCGGGCGCGATCGCGCAGAGGAGGCTCGCGATCGTGAAGGAGCTGAGGCCGACGACGAACATGAGCCGGCGGCTCCGGATGTCGCCGAGGCGACCCGCCGGCACGAGCGCGAGGCCGAACGCGAGCGCGTAGCCGGCGACGATGAGCTGCAGGTCGGTGGATCCTGCGCCGAGCGACTCCTCGATCGACGGCAGGCCGACGTTCACCTTGGAGAGGTCGAGGATGGTGAGGGCGGCGACGCCGACGCAGACCCAGAAGGCCTGCCAGCGGGTGCGCTCCTGGTCGTCGGTCGGGGTCGTGCCCGCTGTGGTGCGTCCGGTCATGAGGTATCGAATCCCATACACGGGCTATGTATTCCCGCTCCCGCGAGCGCGGGCGACCTGCCCCGACCAGACTGCTCCTCATACGAGGGAATCGTCCCGCGTGTCCCTATGCTGAACAACGAGCCAACAGCGACCGCCGGGCCGGGCGGCCGAGGGCCCCGCTCATATGGTGGGGACTTCGTGCCGGTCCGGCGCGACCGCCCGCGAGCACACCGACGTGCTCCCTCCGAGAGGACACCATGCAGAACCGCGCCCGCCGTCTCACCGTCTCGCTCGCCGCCGTGGTCGCGGCCGGGCTCGCGCTCTCCGGGTGCGGATCGTCCGCCGACTCCGGCACCGCGGATCCCGCCGTCTCCCCCGCGACCGGCGACACCCTGATCGTCTACACGAACTCCAACGGCGACGGCCGCGGCGACTGGGTCACGGCGGAGGCGGCGAAGGCCGGCTTCGACATCCAGATCGTGGGCCTCGGCGGCGCCGACCTCGCGAACCGCATCGTGGCGGAGAAGAACAACCCCGTCGGGGACGTGGTGTTCGGCCTGAACAACATGTACTTCGAGAACCTCAAGGCCGAGGACGCGATCACCGCCTACACGCCCGCGTGGTCGGGCGAGGTCGACCAGGCCGCGGGCGACCCCGAGGACGGGACCTACTGGCCCCTGGTGGAGCAGGCCATCGTCACGGTGCACGACAGCAAGCAGACCTCGGGCGGCGACGTGCCGAAGGACGTCACCGACCTCTACTCGTCTAAGTACAAGGGGAAGTACGAGGTGAACACGCGCCTGGGCGAGGCGACCCCGCAGCTCATCCTCGCGGGCCTCCTCGCGCCGTACGAGGACCCGGACGGCGACCTCGGCATCAGCGACGCCGGCTGGGAGGTCGTGAAGGACTACTTCGCGAACGGATCCCCCGCGGTCGAGGGCACGGACCTCTACGCCCGCCTCTCCCGCGGCGAGGTCGCGTTCGGCACCCTCGCGTCGAGCGGCATCGCGGCGCGCGACGCGCAGTACGGCACCACCACCGAGGTCGTCCCCGCCAAGGCCGGCGTCCCGTTCGTCACCGAGCAGATCGCCGAGATCGCCGGCACGAGGAAGGAGGAGCGCGCCCGCGCGTTCATCGACTGGTTCGGCAGCGCCGACGTCCAGGGTGCGTTCGCGGAGGAGTTCTCGAGCTACCCCGTCAACACGACCGCGCGCGAGACGGCGCTGCCCGCCGTGAAGGAGCTCATCGAGTCGCTCGACAAGCAGGACGTCGACTACGGCTTCGTGCGCGAGCACATCGCCGACTGGGTCGAGAAGACCGAGCTGGAGTACCTGCCCTGATGATCCGCTTCGACGACGTCGAGGTGCGCTTCGGCGACCAGGTGGCGATCCCCGGGCTCGACCTCGAGATCCACGAGGGCGAGTTCTTCACCCTCCTCGGGCCGTCCGGCTGCGGGAAGACGACGGCGCTGCGGACGCTCGCCGGCTTCGTGGACCCGAGCCGCGGCGAGATCGTGATCGACGGCCAGGTCGCCACGCGACTGCCGAGCGAGAAGCGCCGCGTCGGCATGGTCTTCCAGAACTACGCGCTCTTCCCCAGCATGTCGGTGCGGCAGAACATCGCCTTCGGCCTGACGGTGCGGAAGGCCGGCAAGGCGGAGACCGACCGGCTCGTCCGCGCCATGGCCGACCAGGTCGAGCTGAGCGCGGCCCAGCTCGACAAGAACGTGGCCGAGCTTTCGGGCGGACAGCAGCAGCGTGTGGCGATCGCGCGGGCGCTCGTGCTGGAGCCGCGGATCCTGCTGCTCGACGAGCCGCTCTCGAACCTCGACGCCAAGCTCCGCGTGCAGCTGCGCGAGCAGCTGAAGGGCCTCCAGTCGCGCCTCGGCATCACCACGGTGTACGTGACGCACGACCAGGAGGAGGCGCTCACGATGAGCGACCGCATCGCCGTCTTCGACGCCGGGCGGATCGAGCAGGTCGGCACTCCGGAGGACATCTACGACCGCTCGGCCACCGAGTTCGTGGCCACCTTCGTCGGCGCGATCAACGCGCTCGGCCCCGCGACGGTGGCGCGCCTCCGCGACGCCGGGGCGACGGACCTCGACGCCTCGGGCCGCGCCTACGTGCGGCTCGAGCGCGTGTCGGTGGATCCGCGCGGGGCAGCCCCCGCGGACGCCCGACGCGCGCGCATCGACGGCGTGGTCGCGGAGCGTACGTACCACGGCTCCTCCAGCACCTACCGGGTCGACCTCGGGGACGACGCCGTGACCGCCTTGGTCACCGAGACCGGCACACCGCCGCTCGCGCCCGGCACAGAGGTCGTCGTGGGCATCGACCCGGCCGCGATCCTGCAGTACCGGTCGTAGCCGTGCGCACCCCGGTCCGCGCCCTGCTGCGCTCTCCCCTCGGCGTCGTGGTGCTCATCGCCGCGCTCTGGTTCGTCGTCACGTTCCTGGTGTTCCCGAACGCGAACCTGCTCGTCACGACCTTCTTCCCCGACGGCGCCTTCAGCGGCCGCGCGCTCGAGAAGCTCCTGAGCTCCGACCGGGCCATGCGCAGCGTCGGCAACAGCCTGCTGTCGCGGTCACCCTCGCGATCACGGTCAACGTGGTGGGCATCTTCATCGTTCTGGTGACCGAGTACTTCGTGGTCCGCGGATCCCGCGTGCTCTGGCTCGGCTACGCCACGACGCTCATCTACGGCGGCATCGTGCTGGCGGCCGGCTACAACTTCATCTACGGCCGCTACGGGTCCGTCACCGCGCTCGCGCAGCGGGCGTTCCCCGACCTCGACCCCGACTGGTTCTCCGGCTACTTCGCGGTCGTCATCGTGATGACCTTCGCCACCACCACGAACCACATGCTCTTCCTCCGCTCGTCGCTCGCGGCGATCGACCACCAGACCATCGAGGCTGCCCGGAGCATGGGCGCGGGCACCGGCCGCATCCTCTTCCGCATCGTGCTGCCGGCCCTGCGGCCCATGATCTTCGCGGTCACCGTGCTCACGTTCCTCACCGGCCTCGGAGCGCTCACCGCCCCCCCTGGTGCTCGGCGGCACGGGCTTCCAGACGGTCGCCCCGATGATCGTGACGTTCTCCAAGAGCACGAGCTCCCGCGACCTCGCGGCGCTGCTCGCGATCGTGCTGGGCGTCGCCACCATCGTGCTGCTGGCGATCATGAACCGCGTCGAGAAGTCGGGCGTGTACTTCTCGGTCGCCAAGGTCGCGACGCCGCTGCAGAAGCAGCGCATCCGGAACCCGATCGTCAACGGCGTCGTGCACGTCGTCGCGTACGCGCTGTTCGTGGTCTACGCGCTGCCGGTGATCCTCATCGTGCTGTTCTCGTTCCTCGACTCGAAGAGCGTGCAGACGGGCACCATCACGCTCGAGTCGTTCACCCTGCGCAACTACACGACCGTGCTCGGCTCCCCCGACGTGCTGCGCCCCTTCATCGTGAGCCTCGTCTACAGCGCGCTGGCCGCCGTGATCGTCGTGGCCGGCCTGCTCTTCGTCGCGCGCATGATCCAGCGCAACCGCAACTGGGTCACCGCAACGCTCGAGTACCTGCTGCACATTCCGTGGATCCTCCCCACGATCCTCATCGCGCTCGCGCTCCTGCAGACCTTCGACCGGCCGCAGCCGCTCATCGGCGGGCAGGTGCTCACGGGCACGACGTGGCTGCTGCTCGTGGCTTACATCATCGTGAAGGTGCCGTTCACGCTGCGCCTGCTGAAGGCGGCGTTCGCGAGCGTGCCGCAGTCGCTCGAGGACGCGGCGCGGATCCTGGGAGCGAAGTCGCTCACGACGTTCCGGCGCGTGCTGGTGCCGCTCGTGATCCCGACGGTCGCCGCCATCACGGCGCTCAACTTCAACAGCCTGCTCGACGACTACGACGCCGCGGTGTTCCTCTACCAGCCGCTGTACGAGCCCCTCGGCATCGCCATCAAGGCGAGCACCGAGGGCGAGGCGAACCTCGACTCCATGAGCATCACGTTCGTCTACACGGTGCTGCTCATGATCATCATGGGGCTGACGATGTACCTCGTGTACGGGCGGTCGGGCGGGCGCACGCGCCGCCAGGGGCGGACGGGCTCGCCCGCGGTGGAGACCACCGCGCCGGCGCTCGCCACGAGCGACCCGGGAGCGCCCGCGCCGGCGGCACCCCGGACACCCGTGGGCTGATCCGCCTCCACGCAGACGAAAGGCCCCGTCCGGGTGGATGGGGCCTCGCGTCTCGCCGGACGGATCCGGACCCTCGACGAGCGTGGAGCATGCGACGCGATGGTGGAGATGCGGGGAATCGAACCCCGGTCCACTGCTGTAATCCTGCGCCTTCTACGGGTGTATCCAGGAAAGGCGTCCTGCTCGGCCCCGGAACTTGCTCCTGGCATCTGATCCGACGGGCCCAGCCTCAGTTCGAGTCCCGCGCGGCCCTGAGGCACGACCGCGCAGCGAGCTCCCTTTTCTGACGCCGACTTACCGGATAGAGAGCATCACCGGGTCGACGGTCCTGTTAGTGCGCTCGCTTAGGCAGCGAGAACAAAGGACGACTGCTTGTTATTGGCAGTTGTATTTTGCAGAGAGCGTTTACGAGATAGCCCTGCATCCTCGACCCGCTTCTCGCAGTCATTCAGGCAATGTCGAAACCGATCATCCCCATGAACGGCCCAGCGCCTCGAGAGGCACCCGAGCCGGGTCGCATGTTCCACGCTGTCGAGTTGTCAATCGCCGATCGCGTCCTGCGCGACCAGCCCTCCATGTTACCCGACCGATGCCGGTCGCACCACCGTGGAAAGGGGGCTACTCGCCGAGGCGGCGGTGCGACGACATCGCCCGGTCCGCCTCGCGCTTGTCCTGACGCTCGCGCAGCGTCTGGCGCTTGTCGTACTCCTTCTTGCCCTTCGCGATGGCGAGCTCGACCTTGGCGCGGCCGTCCACGAAGTAGAGCTGCAAGGGGACGACCGTGTAGCCGCCCTCCTTCACCTTGGAGTGGATCTTGAGGATCTGCTCCTTGTGCAGGAGGAGCTTCCGCTTGCGGCGCACCGGGTGGTTGTTCCAGGTGCCCTGGTTGTACTCGGGGATGTGCACCGCGTCGAGCCACGCCTCGCCCGCGTCGACGAACGCGTAGCCGTCGACGAGCGAGGCCCGCCCCTGCCGGAGCGACTTCACCTCGGTGCCCGTGAGCACGAGGCCGGCCTCGTAGGTCGACTCGATGGTGTAGTCGTGGCGCGCCTTGCGGTTGGTCGCCACCACCTTCTCGCCACGTTCCCTGGGCACGGTGGACTCCTCGATGGTTCGGGTGGACGCGCCCGGATCCGGGCAGCCCATCAGCCTACCGGAGGATCAGATGCGCAGATAGCGGCTGATCGCGAAGTTCGCGGAGACCGCCGCGAGAACGACGCCGACACTCAGGAGGATCGGCACCACGAGCAGGGCGTCGTCCATGTTCACCAGGGATATCGACGTGAGCCGGGTGCTCAGGAACCCCTGCACGAAGAACTTGACGAGCGCCACCGTCGCCGCGCTCGCGAGGACCGAGCCTATGAGCGCCGCGAACACGCCCTCGAGGATGAACGGGGTCTGGATGAAGCGGTTCGACGCCCCGACCAGCCTCATGATGCCCAGCTCCCGTCTCCGCGAGAACGCGGACAGGCGGATCGTCGTGGCGATCAGCAGGGCGGCGGCCACGAGCATCAGGCCGGCTATGCCGACGGCGGTGAGGCTGGCGGCGTTGAGGATGGAGAAGATCTGGTCGAGGTACTGCCGTTGGTCCGTGACGCTCTCGACGCCCGCGAGCCCGGAGAGGCTGTCGCTGAGGATGTCGGACTTCGACGGGTCCTTGAGGTTCACCCAGAACGCCTCGTTGAGGAACTCGGGCTGCACGAGCTCGGTGACGGGGTCGCCCTTGAACTGCTCCTGGAAGTTCTTGTACGCCGTGTCCTGGTCCTCGAAGTAGTACTTGTCGATGAACGGGGCGAGCGTGTCGCTGTCGAGCTGCTGCTTGACCGCGTCGATCTGCTCCTGGGTGGCCTTGCCGTTGACGCAGGTCTCGCTCGGGACCGACGTGTCGGTGCAGAAGTCGATGGCGACCTGGGCGCGGTCGTACCAGTAGTTCTTCATCTGGCCGATCTGCATCTGCAGCAGCACGGCGGCGCCCACGAACGTGAGCGAGATGAAGGTGACGAGCACGACCGAGACGACCATGCTGACGTTCCGACGGAGGCCGTTGCCGACCTCGGAGAGGACGAGTCCGAGTCTCATCGCGTGGGCCCCACATCCTGTGCGCCGGTGTCATCCGGCGACTCGCCTCGGGCCCGCAGGCCCAGCTTTTCGGCCAGGCCGAGCTCGGCGAGCTCGGCGTCGTCGCGTCCGTCGGCGGGCGCGGATCCGCCCTCACCTCCGGACAGGTCGGGGAGGCGGATCACGCCGGTGCCCTCGGGGAGCCGCCGGATGGATCCGGTGCTCGGGGCGGCGGGGGCCGCTCCCCCTCCGTTGCGCCTGCTGGGCGGTGTCGGCGGGGCGTCGTCGACGGGCGGGGCGTCGTCCCGGGTGACAGGGACGGCACGCGACGGCGTCGGCTCGACGGGTTCCGCGGTGACCTGCTCGGGGACGCGCTGCTCCGAGCGGGAGGGGGCCGGCTCGCGGCGCTCCTCCGCGGCGGGTGCCGGGCGGTCGCGCTCGGCCTCGTGCTCGGGGACCGGATCCACGCGCGCGGCTTCGGCGAACGCCGACGGGGCGTAGACGGGGGCGTCCGCGCGCGGTCCGCGGGC
>NZ_JAAVCB010000011.1:0-12008 GCF_014802555.1 Clavibacter sp.
ATTACCGTGGGACATCGAGGCCTCCTGGCGATGGTTGAACTGAACAGCTCCATCAAGCCAGGAGGCCTCTTCACACGCCCCGAAGTGTCACCAACGTCATGGCCGAGTACAGCTAGCGGGCGCCGGCGGTCTCGGGCGGGCCTCGATCCGTCCGCGCTCGAGAGTCGGGAAGGACGCGCGGCCCGGCCGGGCGTCGGGGCCGGTGGCGCGGCTCGATGGCCGCAGCCCGCTCCGGCCCTCCCTGCTCCGACCTTTCCTGCTCCGGGCCCGTCCCGTGCGGCCCCGTGCCCGGCCTCCCGCCCGGCTCGGCGTCGGGGGCAGCGCCTAGGATCGATGCCGACATGAGTGCCGACCCCGCAGCCCTTTCCCCCTCCAGCACGCCGATCATCCTCGACGGCCGGTCGGGTGCCGACGGGGGCCCTGGAGCCCCGGCGGATCCGCTGCTGGAGGGCCTCAACCCGGAGCAGCGCGAGGCCGTCGTCTACCGGGGTCCGGCTCTGCTCGTCGTCGCCGGCGCCGGATCCGGCAAGACGCGCGTGCTCACCCACCGCATCGCGAGCCTCATCGAGTCGCGCGAGGCGTGGCCGAGCCAGATCCTCGCCATCACCTTCACGAACAAGGCCGCGGCGGAGATGCGCGAGCGTGTCGAGTCGCTGCTCGGGCAGGCTTCCGAGGGCATGTGGATCTCGACCTTCCACTCCGCGTGCGTGCGCATCCTCCGACGCGAGGCGGAGGCCTTCGGCTTCACGCAGAACTTCACCATCTACGACTCCGCCGACAGCCGCGTGCTCATCAAGCGGATCATCAAGCAGCTCGACGCGGACACGCTCGGCTTCACCGTCTCCTCGGTGTCCGGCCGCATCTCCAAGCTCAAGAACGAGCTGTCGGACGCGGACACGTTCGCGCGCACGGCGAACTTCAACGATCCGGCCGAGGCCATGTTCGTCGAGATATTCCGGCAGTACACGCGTTCGCTCGCGGCGGCGAACGCATTCGACTTCGACGACCTCATCGGTCAGACCGTCTACCTCTTCCGCGCCTTCCCCAAGGTCGCCGCGCTCTACCAGCGGCGCTTCCGGCACGTGCTGGTGGACGAGTACCAGGACACGAACCACGCCCAGTACTCCCTCATCCGCGAGCTCACGCGCGCGGTGGCCCCGGAGGACGTGCCCGTCGACACGCGCATGTCCACGAACGGCATGGGCGGGATCGACGGGGCGTCGCTCACCGTGGTGGGCGACAGCGACCAGTCGATCTACGCCTTCCGCGGCGCCGACATCCGCAACATCACCGAGTTCGAGCGCGACTTCCCGCAGTCGAAGGTCGTGCTCCTCGAGCAGAACTACCGGTCGACCCAGAACATCCTCACCGCCGCCAACGCCGTCATCTCCAACAACTTCGACCGCAAGGACAAGAAGCTGTGGACCTCCATCGGCGACGGCGACAAGATCGTCGGCTTCACCGGGTACTCGGGGCATGACGAGGCGCAGTTCGTCGCCGACGAGATCCAGAAGCTGCACGAGGAGGGCACCGCGTACTCCGAGATCGCCGTCTTCTACCGGACCAACGCGCAGACGCGCGCGCTCGAGGAGATCCTCATCCGCTCGGCCGTGCCCTATCGGATCATGGGCGGCACGAAGTTCTACGAGCGGGCGGAGATCAAGGACGCGATGGCGTACCTGGTCGCCGTGGCGAACCCCGCCGACGTGCTGGCTCTCCGGCGCATCCTCAACACCCCGAAGCGCGGCATCGGCCCGGCCACGGAGACGGCCCTCGCCAACTTTGCGGAGTCGCATGGCGTGACCTTCCGCGAGGCGATGCGCCGCGCGTCCGAATTGGGGCTCGGGCCCAAGGTGACGCAGGCCATCCTCACGCTCTCCCGGATGCTCGACGAGGTGGCGCTGCTGCTGGATCCCGAGCGGCCGGAGGGACGGACCTCCGTCAGCGACCTGGTGACGACGCTCCTCAAGCGCAGCGGCCTCGTGCAGGCGCTGCGGGCGAGCAAGGACGCGCAGGACGAGGCACGCGCCGAGAACGTCGAGGAGCTCGTCGCCGTGACGAAGGAGTTCTCGCGCAACAACCCCGAGGGCCAGCTGGTGGACTTCCTGACGGAGGTCTCGCTCGTCGCCGCAGCGGACGAGCTCGACGACTCGAACGGCACCGTGTCCCTCATGACCCTCCACACGGCGAAGGGCCTCGAGTACGACTCGGTGTTCCTCACCGGCGTCGAGGAGGACCTGCTGCCGCACCGGATGTCGGCCAACGAGCCCGGCGGCCCGGCCGAGGAGCGTCGCCTGTTCTACGTCGGCATCACGCGCGCACGGCGGCGTCTCTTCATCTCGCTCGCCATGACGCGCGCGCAGTTCGGCGAGGTGAACGTCGCCATGCCCAGCCGGTACCTGCAGGAGATCCCGGCCGAGCTCATCGATTGGAAGCAGTCGCCCGGCATGGCCACCTCTCGGGGTGGCACGCAACCGCGCGCCCTCAACGCACGGCGGGAGGGCGGCGGATACGGCGGCCGCTCGCGCTCGTCGAGCGGCTTCGAGGATCCGGCCCTGCCGCCGCCGCGCCCCAAGACCCAGTGGGCCAACACGGTCACCGGGCAGGTGCGCGACAACGGCGACCTCGAGCTCGCGTTCGGCGACCGCATCCGGCACACCGACTTCGGCGACGGCCGCGTCACGGGCGTCGCGGGCGAGGGACGCAAGCGCATCGCCGAGGTGCAGTTCGACGGGCCGGCGGGTCGCAAGCGGCTGCTCATCAAGATCGCGCCCATCGAGAAGCTCTAGCCGGGACCCGGCGTCGGCGGCCGGCGCGACGCGCGCCGATGCCGGCGGCGCCCAGCGCGCCGATGGCCGTCGCGGCGCACGCGAGCGGCTGTGCGCCCACCCGCTGCGTCCCGCCCGAGCCCGGTACCTCGATGCCGGGTGCGCCACCCGTCATCGCCAACTGCGCGTGCCCGTGCGACGCGGGCACGTCGACGGCGGGCGGCGGGCTCGCGTGGAAGGTCTCGCTCGCGTGCGCCGTGTGATCGGCGAACGGCGCGATGGCAGCCCCGTCCGCGTCTCCGGCGGGGCGCCCGGGGCTGTCGAGGACGGCGACGTACCACCCGGGTGAGAGGACGCGCATGCACGGCGTGGTCGCGTCGCCGTCATCGGCGAGGGCGACGTCGGACACGAGCCCACCCGATCCGCCGTCCTCGGGGACGCCCACCGGCGAGCCGTCGGTGGGCGCGGTCGTGAACGGACCCGCGAGGCGGACGTGCACGGGGACCGCGCCGACCCCGACGAACGACGTCGTGTGCAGGGTGTCGGTCTGGCACCCGCCCGTCGCGATCTCCGAGGACCCGATGCTCGTCGTGATCCGCGGCGGCTGCGGGACCTGCGTCGTCTCGGTGGCCGCGCCGAAGGTCGACCGCCAGGGCAGCACCCGTGCCCGTCCGTCCTGGACCGCGGTGTCCTCAGGCGAGATGGACTCGACCCAGGCGTAGAAGCCACCCGCTGCGAGGCGGCAGGCGGGCGAGGTGTAGTCGCCCGGGCCGCGGTCGACGCGCGTCACGACCTCGCACACCTGCGGCGCGCCGGCGGGGACCTCGTCGCGCTCGGGCCCGACCTGCTCGGGGAAGGGCCCGAGGAGCCGGCTGCGCACGGTGACCGGCACGGGTGCCAGGCTCCCGTCGCCGCCACGGGTCAGCCCCCAGCCGTCTGCGGTCGCCGGTCTCCCGTCCGCGGCGGGTGCCGCTCCATCGGCGGACACCCGGAGCGCGTCCGTCAGCTCGTCGCCGATCGCCGCCACGGCACGCGACGTCCGCGTGACGACGCGCGGGGCGAAGGGGAGCGGGCTGGGTGCCTGCGCCTCCGCCCGCGCCTCGGCTCGGGCATCCGCCGGCCGGGCGAGGATCATCCGCTGCGATGCTCCGCCGTCGCCCACGGCGTCGAGGCCGTCTCCGTAGGGGAGGGATGCGAACACGGCGCTCGCCGTCACGTGCAGCGCCGCGGAGGATCCCGTCGCCCGCACCGGCACCGCGATGCCGTTCCCCACCTGCGCGATCGTGCTCCCGTCGTCGAACACCGCCCCGTCGAGCGTGACGGTGCCCGTCTGCGACCCGGCCGCCACGTCCGTGGGCCCGCTCGCGACGAGGTCGGCGCGCAGGTCCACGCGCACGGTCCCGCGGCCGTCGTCCCCGAGCGCCACGCGCGCGGCAGCGGTCACCGAGCGCGAGGCGCCGGTCGCCGCCTCCGTCAGCATGTCGCGCGCGCGGGACTCGACGGCCCCGGCGTGATCGCCAGCCCGGGCTGCGTACCAGGAGAGGTCGTGCGCGCCGAGGCCGGTGACGCTCCAGGTCGCGAGCTGGCCCGCCGCGGCGGTGTCGGGATCCGCCGAGCCGGCCCATCGCCTCGAGATGTAGGCGAGCCGTGCCCGGTCATCGGGCGACGCGCCCGCATCGGCCACCGGGGCGTACTCGTGGCCGGGCGGCGCGGCGAGGCCGACGTCGATGCAGAAGCCGAGCCGTCCGTCGTCCATGCGGTACGAGCCCAGCCAGCGGCCGTCCGATCCGGACGAGTAGCCGACGCCGTGGGCTACCGCGCTCAGGGCCTGCGCGGGAGGCACGGCGCTCGCCGCGAGGCCGAGCGCGAGGCCGACTCCCACGAGCGCCGACACGAGCCGGGCGCTGCGGGGGCGCCGGGGTGGGCGGTCGTGCCGCCGCCGAGGGGATGGGGAGCAGGGGGCAGAGGGGTTCCATGTCATGGCCGCACAGTGCGGCTCGAGGGCGCCGGCCAAGCGCGCGGCGCGACGAGCCGGGGACGGGATCCGCGTCGGCGCACCTGTGCAGGAGCGGCCCGGACCCCGGCTACCCGGCGTCGCGTCGGCGGTACCTGCGGGTGATCACCGATCGGGGCGCTTCGCGGACGACGCGCGGCAGCACCCGGTACACGGCGAGGATGAGCGCGAGGAGGCGCGCGTGGCGCCGTTCGAGCCGGGCGTCCCACCGCATCCCGAAGCCCGACCGCATCCGAGGCGGCAACAGCCCCGCCGTCACGAGCGCGACGACGGGCATGACCGCTCGGAGCGCCGGGGACCCGACCCGTCCGCCCAGCAGCGTCCGCGCGACCCGCCGCGCGTCCTCCGTCGGCTCGAGGGTCGCGACGCGGTCCTCCCAGTACTCGCGGAACGCCGCCCGGTCCGCGGGCCACCGCCCCTCGGGCACCTGCAGCGCTGTGCCCAGGACGGCGTACTCCCGGTAGACGCGGTCGGCGGCCTCGTCGGGAAGCCGGCCGAAGCACAGCTCGAACATCGTGACGGCCGAGTCGTACAGCGTCGCGGCCACCCAGAGCTGCAGGTCGGGGTCGTATGCGGAGTACGCCGGCGCGGATCCGTCGGCCGCGGCAGACGCTGCGCGGACCGGTGCGTGGGCGCGGCCGACGATGCGCCGGGCGCGTGCGATCTCGTCCGACGAGCCGAACACGACGGCGTAGACGTAGCCGAGCGTCCCCTCGAGCCGGTCGAGCGGTCGCGACGCGAAGTCGCTGTGCTCGGCCACCCCGCGCGCGACGGACGGGTCGGCGATCTGCAGCAGGATCGCCCGTCCCCCCGCGGCGAGCAGGATCCCCTCGCCCGCGAGATCGCGGATGGAACCGCCCGGCCGACGTGCGGGATGCGTCCTCGACCTCATCCGCCCAGTCTCCCTCCCCAGGCCCCGGATCGCGCGTCGGCGCACGGCCCGCGCGCACCCGGGCCGGCGCACCCGTGACCCGATAGGCTCTCCACGGTCGTCGACGCGGCGGGCCGGCCCACGCAGGTGGGCGGCTGGCGCGTCGGCCAGCCGCAACACACCGGGTGCCGCCACCAGACGGTCGTGGCACCGCAGCCTCGAACGACGCACATGACCGCCGAGCGCGGGTGCGGATGGGATGACACGCGTGGATCTTTTCGAATACCAGGCCAGGGACCTCTTCGAGTCCTACGGCGTCCCGGTCCTCCCGGGGATCGTCGCCGACACCGCCGAGGAGGTGCGCGCCGCGGCCGAGAAGCTGGGCGGCACCGTCGTCGTGAAGGCGCAGGTGAAGACCGGCGGCCGCGGCAAGGCCGGCGGCGTCAAGGTCGCCCAGAGCGCCGCCGCGGCGTACGAGGCGGCCGAGGGCATCCTCGGCCTCGACATCAAGGGGCACACCGTGCACCGCGTGATGGTGGCGGCCGGTGCCCGCATCGCGCAGGAGTTCTACTTCTCGATCCTCCTCGACCGCGCCGAGCGCTCCTACCTGTGCCTCGCCAGCTACGAGGGCGGCATGGAGATCGAGGAGCTCGCGGTCACCCGGCCCGAGGCGCTCGCCCGCATCGAGATCGACCCGGTCGCCGGCATCGACGCCGCGAAGGCCGAGGAGATCGCCCGCGCCGCCTCGTTCCCCGAGGAGCTCATCGCCAAGGTCGCGCCGGTCTTCGAGCGCCTCTGGTGGGTGTACCGGGACGAGGACGCGACGCTCGTCGAGGTCAACCCGCTCGTCCTCACGGAGTCGGGCGACAGCATCGCCCTCGACGGCAAGGTCACGCTCGACGAGAACGCCGGCTTCCGCCACGAGGGCCACGCGGCCCTCGAGGACGCGGCTGCGGCGGATCCCCTCGAGGCCAAGGCCAAGGAGTCCGACCTTAACTACGTGAAGCTCGACGGCCAGGTCGGCATCATCGGCAACGGCGCGGGCCTCGTCATGTCGACGCTCGACGTCGTCAGCTACGCCGGCGAGCAGCACGGCGGCGTGCGCCCGGCGAACTTCCTCGACATCGGCGGCGGAGCGTCGGCCGAGGTCATGGCCGCGGGCCTCGACGTCATCCTCGGCGACGAGCAGGTCACGAGCGTCTTCGTCAACGTCTTCGGCGGCATCACGTCGTGCGACGCGGTCGCGAACGGCATTGTCGGCGCGCTCGACAAGCTGGGCGACGCCGCCACCAAGCCGCTCGTCGTCCGCCTCGACGGCAACAACGTCGAGGAGGGCCGCCGCATCCTCGAGGAGCGCGCGCACCCCCTCGTCACCGTCGTCGGCACCATGGACGAGGCGGCCGACAAGGCCGCCGAGCTGGCCGCCGCTTAACTCCCGAGAGAGAACAGGAACAGCACATGTCGATTCTTCTCGACGAGAATAGCAAGATCATCGTCCAGGGCCTCACGGGGTCCGAGGGCACCAAGCACGCGGGCCGCATGCTCGCGTCCGGCAGCAAGGTCGTCGGCGGCGTCAACCCGCGCAAGGCCGGCAGCACGGTCACGATCGAGGGCGTCGAGCTCCCGATCTTCGGCTCCGTCGCCGAGGCGATGACGGAGACGGGCGCCGACGTGTCGGTCATCTTCGTCCCGCCGGCCTTCGCCAAGAGCGCCGTGGTGGAGGCGATCGACGCCGCCATCCCGCTCGCGGTCGTCATCACCGAGGGCATCCCCGTCAAGGACTCGGCCGAGTTCTGGTCGCACGCCAAGAGCACGGGCGGGAAGACCCGCATCGTCGGCCCGAACTGCCCCGGCATCATCAGCCCCGGCAAGTCGAACGCCGGCATCATCCCCGCCACCATCACCGAGGCCGGCCCCATCGGCCTCGTGTCGAAGTCGGGCACGCTCACGTACCAGATGATGTTCGAGCTGCGCGACCTCGGCATCTCGACCGCCATCGGCATCGGCGGCGACCCGATCATCGGCACCACGCACATCGACGCCCTCGAGGCGTTCGAGGCCGACCCGGAGACGCGCGCCATCGTGATGATCGGCGAGATCGGCGGCGACGCCGAGGAGCGCGCGGCCGAGTACATCAAGGCGCACGTCACCAAGCCGGTCGTCGCGTACGTCGCGGGCTTCACCGCTCCCGAGGGCAAGACGATGGGCCACGCCGGCGCGATCGTCTCCGGGGGGAGCGGCACGGCGCAGGGCAAGAAGGAGGCCCTCGAGGCCTCGGGCGTCAAGGTCGGCAAGACGCCGACCGAGACGGCCAACCTCCTCCGCGAGGTCTTCGCCGCCCTCTAGCGACCAGGCGCTCGACAGGGCATGTCGACGGCCCGCATCCCGGTGGATGCGGGCCGTCGCCATGCCCGCGGTCCCTCCCCATGCCGATCGGCCGGCGGATGCCCCGCCGCGCCCGTCGCCGGACGGGTCGCGCAGGGCCCGGCCGGTAGGGTCGTCGAGGCATGAACCGACACGCAACCGCCCTGTTCGCGGCACTCGAGGCGCTCCTGGTGGTGGGGGTCGGCGTCGCCCTGCCCCTCGTGCCGCTCACCGTCCTCTGGGCCGGGCAGTACGACCTGCAGATCGACTGGGGCGTCTTCGCGCGCACCGCGGTCGACCTGTGGCTCCTCGGGCACGGCGTGCCGCTCACGGCGTCGCTGGATCCCTCGCTCGCCTCCTCCCTCGGCCTCCCGGGCGTCGATGCGCCGTTCGCGCTCACGCTCGCGCCCCTGGGCTTCGCGCTCCTCACGCTCCTCCTCGGGATCCGCGCCGGCCGCCGCATCGTCGAGACCGACCACCCCGGCATCGGCGCGGGCTCCGCCGTGGCCACGACGGCCGTGCTGTCCCTCGGGCTGGCGCTCGCGGCGCAGCACGACGGCGTCTCCCCGGCGCTCGTGCGCGGAGCGATCCTGCCGACGCTCGTCCTCGCGCTCGGCCTCCTCGTCGGCGGGATCGCACGCGCCGATCGAGCGCGGGCCCGTCGATGGTGGGGGTCCTTGTCGTCCGGGCGGGCGGCCGGCGCCATCCGGGGCGCGCGGGATGCGTTCGACCGCCTCCCGGACGGCGCGGCGTCCGTCGTGGCCACGGCCGTCCGCGGGGGAGCGGCGACGGCCTTCGCGGTCGTCGCGGTCTCCGCCGTGGTCGTCGCGGTGCTGCTCGGCCTCCAGTACGCGACCGTGATCACCCTCTACGAGACGCTGCAGACCGGGATCGTGGGCGGCGTCGCCCTCACGCTGGCGCAGATCGCGCTCCTGCCGAACCTCGTGATGTGGGCGGCGTCGTGGCTCATCGGACCCGGCTTCGCCCTCGGCACCGGATCGTCCATCTCGCCGCTCGGCACGACCGTCGGCCCGATCCCGTCCGTCCCGGTCCTGGGCATCCTGCCGCAGGGTGCGTTCGACCTCGGGTACCTGGGCATCCTCGTCCCGGTCGTCGTGTCGTTCGTCGCGGCGGTCGCGCTGTCCCCGCGGGTCGCTCGGATCCCGGAGCCCGAGGCGCGCCGTTGGCCGTGGTTCCTGGTCGCGGGTCTCGGCATGGGCGTCGTCGGCGCGGTGGTGCTCGCCCTGCTCGCGGTCCTCTCCGGAGGCGCCGCCGGCCCGGGGCGCCTGGCCGACGTGGGTCCGGCGGCCGGCTGGATCCTCCTCGTCGCGTTCCTCGAGATCGGCGTCGCGTCCGTGGCGGGCATGTTCGTCTCGGGCCTGATGGCGCCCCTCGTCCGGCGCAGCCCCGAGGGACGCGGATAGGCTGTGCGCGTGCTCAACGTGGTCGTCCTCATTTCCGGCAGCGGGACCAACCTCCACGCTCTCCTCGAGGCTGCCGACCACGCGGACTACCCCGCCCGGGTCGTCGCGGTCGGAGCCGATCGCGACGCCGACGGGCTCGTCTTCGCCGAGGAGCGCGGCATCCCCACGTTCACGGTCCCGTTCGCGAGCTTCCCCGACCGCGCGGCGTGGGGGGACGAGCTCTCCGCGGCCATCGCCGGGTGGGATCCGGACCTGGTGGTGCTGAGCGGCTTCATGCGCCTCCTCCCCCCGCGTGCCGTGCAGGCGTTCGCGCCCCGCATCGTCAACACGCACCCGGCGTACCTGCCGGAGTTCCCCGGGGCCCACGCCGTCCGGGACGCCATCGCCGCCGGGGCCACGAGCTCCGGGGCGTCCATCATCGTCGTCGACACCGGGGTCGACACCGGGCCGGTGCTCGCGCAGGAGCGCGTGCCCGTCGAGCCCGGCGACACCGAGCACAGCCTGCACGAGCGCATCAAGGTCGTGGAGCGCAGGCTCCTCGTCGACACGGTGCGCGCGATCTCCCTCGGCACCATCGACCTCAAGGAGCTGTCCCCGGCATGAGCGGACCCCGTCACGACCCGTCCCTGTTCCGTGATCGAGACGACATCGAGGTGGCTCGCGCCCTCGTCTCCGTCAGCGACAAGACGGGGCTCCTCGAGCTGGCCGCAGCGCTCGCGGGGGCGGGGGTCGAGATCGTCTCCACCGGATCCACGGCGAGCACGATCGCGGAGGCGGGCTATCCCGTCACGCAGGTGCAGGACGTGACCGGGTTCCCGGAGTCGCTCGACGGACGCGTCAAGACGCTGCATCCGGCCGTGCACGCCGGCCTCCTCGCCGACCTGCGGCTCGAGTCCCACGAGGTCCAGCTGGCGGAGCTCGGCATCTCGCCCTTCCAGCTCGTGGTGGTGAACCTGTACCCGTTCGTCGAGACGGTCGCGTCGGGCGCCCCGGCCTCGGACGTGATCGAGCAGATCGACATCGGTGGTCCCGCGATGGTGCGCGCATCCGCCAAGAACCACGCGAACGTCGCGATCGTCGTGTCGCCGTCGAGCTACGACGAGGTGATCCAGGCCGTGGGCTCCGGGGGCACCACCCTCGAGCAGCGGCGCCGGCTCGCGGCTGCGGCCTTCGCGCACACGGCCGACTACGACCGCGCGGTCGCGGACTACTTCCGGTCGACGGTCGTCGGTGCAGGGTCCTCCGAGCCGGCCGACCCCGCCTGGCCCGCCAGCTGGCACGTCGCGGGCGAGCTCGCCCAGGTGCTCAGGTACGGAGAGAACTCCCACCAGGACGCGGCGCTCTACCGCCGGCCGGACGGCACCGGCATCGCACAGGCGGTGCAGCTGCACGGCAAGGAGATGTCCTACAACAACTTCGTCGACGCGGACGCGGCCGTCCGCGCCGCCTACGACTTCGCCGAGCCGGCCGTCGCCATCATCAAGCACGCGAACCCCTGCGGCATCGCGGTCGCGGCACCTCGTGCGGTGGACGCGATCGCCGCGGCGCATCGCAGCGCGCACGACTGCGATCCCGTGTCGGCCTTCGGCGGGGTGATCGCGGCGAACCGCACGGTCACGCTCGGGATGGCGGAGACGGTGAAGGAGATCTTCACCGAGGTCCTCGTCGCACCCGGGTTCGACGACGACGCGCTCACGCTGCTGAAGACGAAGAAGAACCTCCGCTTGCTCACTCTCCCGGAGGGCTACCACCGCGAGGGGCTCGAGGCGCGGCAGATATCGGGGGGCTACCTCGTGCAGTCCGGGGACGCGTTCCCCACGGACGGCACCCGGATCTCGGTGTCCTGGACCCTGGCCACCGGCGATCCCGTGGACGAGCAGACGCTCGCGGACCTCGAGTTCGCGTGGAAGGCCTGCCGGGCCGTGAAGTCGAATGCGATTCTGCTCGCCCACCACGGGGCGTCCGTGGGCGTCGGCATGGGCCAGGTCAACCGGGTCGACTCCTGCCAGCTGGCCGTGCAGCGCGCGGGCGACCGGGCATCCGGATCCGTGGCGGCGTCCGACGCGTTCTTCCCGTTCGCCGACGGACTGCAGGTGCTGCTCGACGCCGGGGTCCGTGCCGTGGTCCAGCCAGGGGGATCGGTGCGCGACGAGGAGGTCGTCGCCGCGGCCCGTGCCGCCGGCGTCGCCATGTACTTCACGGGCGAGCGCCACTTCTTCCACTGAGCGCCTCTGCGCGCACCACCACGGCATCCCGGGCGACACGCCCGGGATGTCGTTGGTTTTGCGGGGGTGGGGTGGTCCGCGTAATGTCTCCTCTTGTCGCCGGAACGGGCGGGGAGCTGAGAAGCTTCCGGAGCTGTTCTGGTGTTCTGGATCCTGGTGAAACACAAGTTGCCGCGGCTTATGGGTTGCGTGTTTACCATCAACTGAGCTAGGGTCTGATTCTGCTTCCGACGTGAGTGCTGGGCCTGTGTGGTCTGGATCACTCCCACGGGGAGCGGTGGAGTGTGAGCTCCGATGGCTGGCTGTGATGGTCGGTGTCGGGAGCGTCCGTTCCTTGAGAAC
>NZ_JAAVCB010000012.1:0-5394 GCF_014802555.1 Clavibacter sp.
AGCGCCGGGGAGGCGGCGCCGAGCGCGGCACCGGCGATGCCGACCGCGACGAGCAGGGCGGGCGCGGAGGCGGGGATCACGCGGCGACCCTAGGGGCTGCGGCGGGCCGGGCGGGCGGACGGGGGTCCAGCTGGGGACGGACGACGGACGGGCGCCCGCGGGAGGACCGCGGGCGCCCGTCGGCGTCGATCAGATCGTGCGGCGCGCGCCGATCAGACGGACTGGCGGGGCCGCGACGCCTCGAGCATCTCGTCGCGCTCGACCACCTTGATGCGGGCGCGGCCGTGCGGCTGCCCCAGGGCGATCTCGTGCTCGTCGAGCGCGTGCCAGCCGGCGAGGTCGGTGTACTCGATGCCGCGCTCGGCGAGGAGGTCGACGATCGCCTGCTCCTCGGGTGCCTCGGGGGTCCACCAGTCACCCTGGTCGTTGAGCACGTGCGAGACGGTCTCCATGGCGTCGGACTTGGTGTGCCCGATGAGGCCGATGGGCCCGCGCTTGATCCAGCCCGTGGCGTAGACGCCGGGGATCCGGTTGTTGTCCATGTCGAGGACCTGGCCCTCGTGGTTCGGGATGACGCCGCGGCGCTCGTCGAACGGGATCCCGTCGACGGGCGACCCGAAGTAGCCGACCGCCCGGTAGACGGCCTGCACGGGCACGTCGCGGTACTCGCCCGTGCCCTCGACGCCGCCGAGGCCGTCCGGCCGCGTGCGCTCGATGCGCAAGCCCGCGACGCGCGGCTCGGCGTCGTCGGACGCGAGCACCTCCGCGGGGCGCGAGTAGAAGTGCAGGTGCAGCCGGCGGGACGCGGATCCGGTCTCGCGCGTGCGCCACTTCTCCAGCACGCGGCTGATGACCATGACCTGCTTGTTGGTCTTCGCGGCCTCCTCGGCGGCGGGATCCACGCCGAAGTCCTCGTCGTAGACGATCACGTCGACGTCGGGCACCTCGCCGAGCTCGCGGAGCTCGAGCGGCGTGAACTTCACCTGCGCGGGCCCGCGGCGGCCGAAGACGTGCACGTCGGTGACGGGCGAGTGCTTGAGCCCCGTGTAGACGTTGTCCGGGATCTCGGTGGGCAGCAGGTCGTCCGCGTGCTTCGCGAGCATGCGCGCCACGTCGAGCGCGACGTTGCCGTTGCCGATCACCGCGACCTCGCGGGCGTCGAGCGGCCAGTCGCGCGGGAAGTCGGGGTGGCCGTCGAACCAGTTGACGAAGTCGGCCGCGCCGTTCGAGCCCGGCAGGTCGATGCCGGGGATGTCGAGCTCGGCGTCGCGGATCGCGCCCGTGGAGAAGATGACCGCGTTGTAGTGCTTCTGCAGGTCCTCCAGCGTGATGTCGCGGCCGTAGTCGACGTTGCCGAAGATGCGGATGTCGCCGCGGTCGAGCACGTCGCGCAGCGCGCCGATGATGCCCTTGATGCGGGGGTGGTCGGGCGCGACGCCGTAGCGGACGAGGCCGTACGGCGCGGGGAGGCGCTCGAAGAGGTCGATGGAGACGTTGAACTGCTTCTCGGCCTTCAGGATGATGTCGGCCGCGTAGATGCCCGCGGGCCCTGCGCCCACGATGGCCAGCCTGAGCTTGGTCACTGGTGTCTCCGGTTCGTCGTCGTCCCCGTGCCGGCCGTGCGGGGGCGTGGTGGTGCGGATCCCCGCGAGAGCCGGCGGGGACGAGCGGCAGCTAGCGCGTGCGCTCGACGATGGTGTCGGCGAAGCGCGTGAGCGCCTTCTTCACCGGGCCCTGGGGCAGGGGCGCGAGCGCCTCGACCGCCTCGGCGGCCCAGCGGTGCGCCTCCGCGATGGTGCGCGCCGTGACCTCGTGGTCGCGGAGCTCGGCGATGGCGGCCGTGAGATCGGCCTCGGACTCCGGCGTCTCCTCGTGCTCGACGTCGCGCTGGATGCGGGCGAGCAGCGCCGCCGCGGCGGCGTCCGTCTCCGCGAGACGGCGCAGGTAGAGGAGCGGGAGCGTCGCGACGCCCGCGCGGAGGTCGGTGCCGGCGAGCTTGCCGGTCTCCTCGGGCTGGTCGGCGAGGTCGAGCACGTCGTCGACGAGCTGGAAGGCCACGCCCGTGCGCTCGCCGAACGCCAACACGGCCGACTCGAGCTCGGGATCCGCGCCGGAGTAGATGACGCCCATCTGCGCGGCGCACGCGATGAGGGAGCCGGTCTTGTCGGCGAGGACGTCGAGGTAGTGCTCGATCGGATCCTGGCCCTCGCGCGGGCCGATGGTCTCGTGCAGCTGCCCGAGGACCAGGCGCTCGAACGTCGCAGCCTGCAGGCGGATGGCGCGCGGGCCGAGGTCGGCGACGATCTTGCTGGCGCGCGCGAAGAGGAGGTCGCCCGCGAGGATCGCGACGGAGTTGCCCCACACGGCCTGCGCGCTCGGGACGCCGCGGCGCATGTCCGCCTCGTCCATGACGTCGTCGTGGTACAGCGAGGCGAGATGCGTGATCTCGATGGCGACCGCCGCGTCCACCACCTGCTGCGTGTTGCCCTCGCCCAGCTGGGCGATGAGGAGCGCGAGCATCGGGCGCACGCGCTTGCCGCCCGCGTCGAGCAGGTAGCGCGTGGTCACGTCGGCCACGTCGTCGGCGAACCGGACCTCGCGGAGCAGCTGCTCCTCGACGAGCGCGAGCCCGTCGTCGATACTGCGCGCCATGCGGCGGTCGTCGGAGGACGAGAAGAGGCGCTCGGTGAGGCTGGCGTGCGAGGCGACGGAGGCGCCGCGGCGGGCGAGCGGGATGCTCGGACTCATGTTCGGCGTCCTTGTCTGTGGGGGTTCAGTCGCGGTCAGGACGCGGCGGGACGGGGAGCGGCGTGACGGCCGGCGGGCTTGACGCCGCGGTGCAGCGCCACGATCCCCGCAGTGAGGTTACGGTGCTCGACCGACGCGAATCCAGCCGCGCGGAGCCACGAGCTCAGCGTCTCCTGGTCGGGCCAGGCCTGGATCGACTCGTTGAGGTACTCGTACGCGCTGGCGTTGGAGCTCACGAGCTTCACGAGCGACGGGGCGACGGCCTTCATGTAGAGGTCGTAGCCGCGGCGCACGAGCGGCACGGGCGGGGTGCTGAACTCGCAGATGACGATGCGGCCGCCCGGCTTCAGCACGCGGAGCAGCTCGTCGAGGCCCTTCCGCGGCTCGACCACGTTGCGGAGGCCGAAGGAGATGGTGACGGCGTCGAAGGAGTCGTCGTCGAAGGGGAGGTCGGTGGCGTCGGCGTGCACGAACTCGACCCGGTCGTCGCCGGCGAGGCGGCGGCGGCCGACCTCGAGCATCCCCTCGGAGAAGTCGGCGGCGACAACGTGGGCCCCGGATGCGGCGAGCGCGGCACTCGAGGTGCCGGTGCCGGCGGCGAGGTCGAGGATCCGCTCCCCGGCGACCGGGGCGACGGCCCGCGTGGTGGCGACGCGCCACAGCTGGTCGTTCCCTACCGAGAGGAGGGTGTTCGTCCGGTCGTAGGCGCTCGAGACCTCGTCGAACATGGCCGACACCTGGCCGGGCTTCTTGCTGAGGTCTGCTCGCATCACGCGTCCAGTCTATTCGCGCGCGCTGGGCACGCGATGGGCGGCGACCGGATGCCCAGCGGCCGATCAGAGGACGGGGGCGGACGAGCGCGGCGCGGGGTACGTCGGGGGCCACCGCGGTCCCGGGGAGGCCCGGATCCCCGGCGGTAGGCTGGCATCCGTGACCGCATCCCGCGTCCGAGCGCTCCTCGTCGACACCACCCCCGTCGACTCCATCGCCCGGCTCGTCCCCCTCATCGACGCCCGGCACCCGCTCCTGTGGCTCCGGCACGGATCCGGGATGGGCGGCATCGGCGAGGCCCTCCGGCTGGAGTTCCGCGGTCCCGACCGCGTGCGCGACGCCGCCGCCGCCTGGCGCGAGGTCGCCGCGGCCGCGACCGTGACGGATCCGCTCGGGATCCCCGGCACGGGACTCATCGCGTTCGGCGCCTTCGCGTTCGCGGACGACTCGGCGGCCGCGAGCGTGCTCGTGGTGCCGCGGGTCGTCGTCGGGCGGCGGGACGGGGTGTCGTGGGTGACGCGGATCCGGCTCGCCGACCAGGAGGACGGCGACGTCGCCTCCCCGCTCGACGCGCTGGCGGTGGGCTCCCTCCCCGTGCCGGAGGACTCCGGCGCCGAGTACCGCCTGCACCTGCGCCCCGGGTCCATGGGCCCCGACGACTACGAGGCGGCCGTCGCGAGCGCCGTCGCCGCCATCTCGGCCGGCGACGTGCAGAAGGTCGTGCTCGCGCGCGACCTCGTCGGCCGCCTCCCCCTCGGCGGCGACCTGCGCCTCGCCCTCAGCCGCTTCGCGCTCGGCTACCCGGACTGCTGGACCTACGCGGTCGACGGCCTCATCGGCGCGAGCCCCGAGACGCTCGTGCGCGTCGGCGGCGGCACGGTCGGCGCGCGCGTGCTCGCCGGCACGGTCTCGCGCGGCGCGGACGCGCGGGCCGACGCCGCCGCGGCGGCCGGGCTCGCCGCGAGCCCCAAGGACAACGAGGAGCACGCGTTCGCGCGCGACAGCGTGCTCGACGCGCTCCGCCCGCACAGCCGCGACCTCTCCACGACGGACGCGCCCTTCACGCTCAAGCTGCCGAACCTGTGGCACCTGGCGAGCGACGTCACGGGCACGCTGGGCGACGGATCCTCGTCGCTCGACCTCGTGGGCGCGCTGCACCCGACGGCCGCGGTCGCCGGGCATCCGACGGCCGCCGCGCTGGAGCTCATCGCCGAGCTCGAGCCCACCGACCGCGGGCGCTACGCCGGGCCGATCGGCTGGGTCGCGGCCGACGGCGACGGCGAGTGGGCCATCGCGCTGCGCGGCGCCCAGGTGGATCCGTCGGGCGCCATCGTCGCGCACGCGGGCGCGGGCATCGTCGCCGGATCCGACCCGGAGCGCGAGCGCGCCGAGACGGCCATGAAGTTCCGGCCCGTCGTGGAGGCGCTGGGCTAGGTCTGCTCCGCGGGCGCGCGTCGCCGCAGCAGCGACGGCGCCGCGATCCCCGCCACGACGAGCGCGGCCACCGCGCCCGCGACGATCCCGGGGACGGGCCCGGCCGCGTCCACCACCGCGCCGACCCCGGCCGCCGCAAGCGCGACGCCCGTGTTCACGGCCGTGTTGACCCACGCCGACGCTTCCGTGCGCACCTCGGCGGCGGTCTGCTCGTCGGCGAGGAGGTAGCCCGTGGCCATCGCGGGGGCGAGGAACAGGCCGACGGGGACGAGGAGCACGGCGACCGCGACGAGCGCGAGCGGGCCGGGCGCATCGGGCACGCGCAGGGCGACCAGCGCGAGCACGGCGGTCGCGGCGACCATGGCGGCCGCGAGCACGACCAGGCGGATCCGCGCGGGCACCCGCCACGCGCGCGTCCCGTACGCGAGCCCGCCGACCGCG
>NZ_JAAVCB010000013.1:0-29395 GCF_014802555.1 Clavibacter sp.
CTGCTGAACAGCACGTTCGGCACGACCGCGGTCACCGACCAGCTCGTCGTCGGCATCGCCAAGATCACCGTCAACACCAAGTAGCACCCCACCCGGGCCAGACCCCGGGACGCACCACCTGCGATCGCAGCAGAACGCATCGACGGCCTCGTCTCCCTCCGGGGAGCCGAGGCCGTCGGCGCGTCCGGGGGTGGATCCGGGCGAGCGCGTCAGCGGAAGTCGCCCACCTGCCGCTCGACCGGGACGGTGCCCGGCATGACGACGTCGCCGGTGTGGGCGGTGGTGACGGTCTCGATGAGGACGATCTCGACCTCCTCGTCGGCGACCGGGTTGTGCAGGACGCCCCGCGGTACGACGTGGAACTGACCCGGACCGACCGCGACCTCCTGGTCGTCGCGCAGCTGGAGCCGGAGCCGGCCCGAGACGACGAGGAACATCTCGTCCTCCGCGTCGTGCGCGTGCCACGTCAGCTCGCCCCGCGGCTTCGCGACCTCCACGTACTGGTCGTTCACCCGCCCGACGACACGAGGTGTCCAGTGGACGGTCACCTCGCGGACCTCGGCGGCGAGATCGATCACGGGAGGATGCGTCGTGGGCCCATCCTCCGCCGCTCCGAGGGTCTCAGCCGATGTGACCTCGAAGCCGGCGACGCCGCGGGTCACCGTGCCGGTCGCGAGCGGGAAGAGGTGAGCGGTCCCCAGTCCCTCGCCATGGAGGGTGACGACGCCGTCCTCGAGGGCACCACCGTCGAGGTCGGCCCCGACGCCGCCTCGCTCCTCACCAGCACGTTCGGCACCACCGCGGTCACCGACCAGCTCGTCGACGGCATCGCCGAGATCGCCGTCAGCATCGAGTAGCACCCCGCCCGGCACCGCCGGGACGCACCACCTGCGATCACAGCAGGAGGCATCGACGGCCTCGTCTTCCTCCCGCGGGTCAGCCCTCGTCCGTGAACTCGTACATCCAGGAGCTCGGACCCGATCCTGTCCTCGCCGCGTCGCGTGCCGCGAGCGGCAGCACGACGCGGTCCCGGAGGAGCGAACCCACCGGACCCAGCAGCTTGCTGCGGTCGAGGAGGGTGCCCTGCGCGATGATCCTCGCGACCCGCTCGTCCCGTCGCCGGGCCAGGGACGCCACGACGTCGGTCGGCGAGCTCGTCGACCCGATGATCCGTCCGAGGACCACGGCGTCCTCCAGCGCGAGGGACGCGCCCTGCCCCGACGTGGACGGCATGGTGTGGGCGGCGTCGCCGACGAGGACGCACCGGCCCGACCCCCATCGCGCCTGGGGCGCGGCGCGTGCGGAGAGCCGGGCGACGAGCCGCGGGGCCTCCGCCACCAGGTGCTCCACCGGCAAGGCATCCGGAGCGGCGAGACGCACCACCGCCTCCGCCCACTCGTCGGGGGACAGGTGCGCGGCCGACGCCGCTCCCCCGGGGAGAGCCGAGAGCCGGGGGTTGGCGAACCACCACGTCGACCCGTCGCGGAGAGCCACCGTGGCCACGAAGCAGTCCCGTCCGAACCGGAACTGGAGCGTCCCCGCGGGTGCGGCGTACTCCTCGGGGAGCGACGCGGCAGCGGCGGATCCGACGATGTCGACCATCGTGGGCGCGGCCGGGGCAGCTGCGGGATCCGGCGGGAGGATCGTGGCCCGGACCGCCGAGCGGACGCCGTCCGCGCCGATCACCAGGTCCGCCGAGTGCCGCTCGCCCGTCGCGGTGACGAGCGAGGCGCCGTGCACGTCCTGCTCCGCGGAGGTCACGCGTGCTCCCCGGATGATGTCGACGCCCTGGCGCTCGGCCTCCTGCCGGAGGATCCCGTGCAGCTCCGCCCGCATGAGCGTGCGCGCCGACGGCCCCCGCCCCGGTCGCGGGCCGAAGGGCATGTCCGCGGTGGTCCGCCCGTCGGCGGCGTGCGTCCGGAGCCGGCCCGACGGTTCGCCCAGCCCGCTCGCGACCTCGCCGAGTCCGAGTGCCTCGAGGGCTGCCATGCCGTTGCCCGCGACCTGCAACCACGATCCGGCCTCGTCGGTCGCGGCGTCGCGCCTCTCGAGGACCGTCGCCGCGATCCCGGCGCGCCGGAGCGCCACACCGCACGCGAGACCCGCGATGCCGCCGCCGGCGATCAGCGCCCGCATCGGCACCCGCCTCCGTTCCGAACGGCCATGCGATCCTCCGAACGCGGTCGATGCACGGCGCCCGCCGGCGGATCGGCGTGACGCCTGACCGGGAAGGGGCGGGGGACCGGGGACGGGAAGCGGTCCGCGTCCCGCTGGGACCGTGCGCATCCATCGTGGGCGCAGGCCCCTCCGGGCGGCGGCGTCCGTGCACAGGCGTCCCGCGCATCGATCCGCCGCGGCCCGACCATCCAGCGGGCCTCAGCCGATCGTGACCTCGAAGCCGGCGACGCTGCGGGTCACCGTGCCGGTCGCGAGCTCGACGAGGAGCGTGGTCACCGTGGAGTCGCGCGGGTTCCGCGGGTAGTCGTCGCTGGCGCCGCGCGCGGGATCCGGCACGGTCTCGAGCAGGGCGAACCGGCCGTTCGGGGTGACGGTGAGGCCCGTGATGCGGGTCGCGGGATCCGCGGGCACGTACACGTCGCTCGCCTTCCCGTCGCGCACCACGACGAGGCGCTGCGTGGCGGTGCCGGTCGCGGGATCCAGCGCCGTGCGCACGCGGAGCACCGCGCCGTCGTCGCCGGGCACGAACGAGATCGCGCCGTCGTACTGCAGGTCGCCGCCGCCGGTCTCGGTGGGCAGCGTCGTCTGCTGGGCCGTGCGCAGGTCGATCTCGGTCGTCGAGCCCGGATCCGTGACCGCGAGCCGCGTGCCGTCCGCGGAGAACGGGCCGAGGGTCCCGTGCCGGCCGAGCGGGACGATGGGCGACGACCCGTCGATCGTCACGAGGTAGAGGTCGCCGTCCTGCCCGTGCGCGACGAGCTGCGGGCGGCCGGGCACGAAGCCCCAGGCCTGCGCGCTGATCGGCTGGCCGTCGAGCCCGACGACGGGCGTCGGGGCCGCGCTGGCGGCGACGTCGTCGACCATGAGCGTGTCGTCGTACGGCCCGCCGTCCGTGCTCGTGAAGCGGAATCCGACCATGCTCCCGGCGTCCTCGGCATGGAGGTCCTGGAGCGTGCCACGGCCGGGGAGCGGCAGGTCGACCTGGCCTGATCCGTCGAGGGCCCCGATCATGAGGCCGTTCGTGCCGTCGTCCTGGAGCGTGGCCACCACGAGCGACTTCCCGACGACCGCGTACTCCTGGATCTTCGTCGCCTCGAACACCACGTCGCTCGCGCCCTCGCGGTTGCCGGCGACGTCCTGCCGCACGATGCGGTCGGCCTCCTGCGCTCCGCCGCGGACGAGCACGTACATGCCCGGGTCGCCCGTGCGGAACCCCGTGCGGAGGTCGGACGCGGGGCCGCCGCCGACGCCCTGGACCCCGTCGATCGACACCGTGTAGTCGGCGTCGTAGGCGAGCGGCCGGGTGAAGTCGATGATGATGCGGTCAGCCTGCGTGTCGACGGTGAAGTCGGCGCCGGGCTCCATCCGGATGCGCGACGCGTCGACGGGCTGGACTGGCCGGTTCGCCGCGAGCACGAGCCGCTGGCGGGACTGCTGCACGACGGCGAGCGGATCCACGTCGGTGCGCACGAGCCGCGGCCCCTGGCTGCCGGCGACCGCGAGCAGGCCGCCGCAGACGATCGCGAGCACGAGGATCACGGCGGTGAACGCTCGGCGGAAGGCGCGCGGGGAGGCGGGGACGTCGGTCACGGGCGGCTCAGTAGACGTAGGGGTCGGCGGGCTGGTCGACCGGCTCGACGCCCTGCGGCATGACGGCGAGCGGCTGCCGGCTCTTCGCGCTCGGGTTCGACGCGAACGGGCCCGTGACGCGCACCCACTCGTCCGTCTGAAGCGTCGAGGCCCAGCCGGGCTGGTAGACGGGGACGCCGACGGGCTGCGCGTCGACCGCGCAGCAGGTGACGACGAAGCGGGTCACGTAGAAGACGTCGTCGGGATCGTCGGGGTCGGCGCTCACGAAGCCCGTGATGTCGACGGACTTCGAGGTGAAGAACGTCGGATCCGTGGTCTGCGCCAGGAGCTGCGACCAGTCCTTGACGCCCAGCGTCGAGAAGTCGCTGGTGCCGAGGAGCTCCTGGTCGGGCGCGGCGTCGGAGGCGACCGAGCTCGAGTTGAGAGCGCGCTGCGTGACGGTGCTCTGGGTCAGCGTGCGCGGAGGGAGGACGAGGACGGCGACGACCGTGATCGTGACGACGGCGGCGACGGCCACGCGGGAGGCGCGGGCACGCAGGGAGGAGCGGCGCGCGGCGGCGGGGTCGCCCGGCGCGGGGGATCCGTGGTCGTGGTCGTGCTCCTCCGCGGCGTCGGCGGGGCGGAGCGCGAAGCCGGCGACCGTGGCGACGAGGCCGATGACCGCCATGATCGCGGTGAAGACGAAGTACCGCGGGTGGATGTAGAGGCCGAGCTGGCCCGTGATCGTGAGCCACAGCGTCGAGACGATGCAGGCCGCGAGCAGCACGAGGCCGACGGTGGAGGAGGCGCGGCCGCCCGCGGCGCGACGGCGGGCGCGGGCGCGACGGAGGACGTCCGTGGTCCGGTCGCGGGGCGCGCGGGCGTCCCGGTCGTCAGGCGATGGCATTGACACCCCATCCCAGCGCGAGGCTGATCAGCGCGACGACCGAGGTGATCATCACGAGCGTGCGGGTCGAGTAGGTGGTGCGCATGAGCGCGAGCATCTTCACGTCGATGACCGGCCCGAACACCAGGAAGGCGACGATGCCGCCGGGCAGGAACACGGATCCGAACGAGAGCACGAAGAACGCGTCGACGTTGGAGCAGACCGAGACGACGAACGCGAGGAGCATGAGCGCGAGCACCGAGAGGATCGGGCTGCCGCCGAGCGTGACGAGCACCTCGCGCGGCACGGCGACTTGGATGAGGCCGGCCAGCAGGGATCCGATGACGAGCGCCGGCATGATCGTCGTCGCCTCGCGGCCGAACAGCGAGATCGACTTCCGCATGCGGGCGCCGCCGTGGGCGTGCGGATCCGGGAGGGCGCACTCGGCGCGGAACTCGTCGGTGAGCAGGCGGTCGGGCTCGGGATGGAGGCTGAACAGCCAGCCGACCACGTTCGCGATGAGGAAGCCGCCGACGAGGCGGGCCACGAGGATCAAGCCGTCCCAGCCGAAGGCCGCGTGCGTCGTGATGATGGTGATCGGGTTGAGGATCGGCGCCGCCAGCAGGAACGTGATCGACTCCGGCACCGTGAAGCCGCGCACGACGAGACCCCGCGCGAGCGGCACGTTGCCGCACTCGCAGACCGGCAGAGCCATGCCGAGGAACGAGATGCAGGCGCGGCGCGCGAAGCGGTTGTGCGGCAGGCGGCGCTCGATGACGCCGGGCGGCACCCACACCTGCACGACGATCGACAGGACGATGCCGAGGATCACGAACGGCAGCGACTCCACGATGACGCTGACGGAGAGCGTGACGAGGTCCTGGATCCGGTCGGGCAGCACGCTGTCGCCGAGCGCGGGGGAGGCGGCGCGGAGGGCGAGGAGGAGGACGAGGGCGAGGCCCGTCGCGAGGCCGGTGCGGATGCCCGTGGGGGAGGCGCGGGCGGGGCGCGGGGCGTCATGGGGGTGCTCGTGGTCGTGCGGGGGCGCGGGGGCGCGGTCGTCGCGGGGGCGGATCGCGGTCGCCGTCGCGGCCGCGGTGGCGGCTGCCGCGGCACCACCGGAGGAGCTCCTGGCGTCGGATCCGTCGGAGGGCCCGGCCGCGCGGTCCCGGCGTGCGCGGGGCGCTCGCTCACGGCGCGGGCGTGCGGGCCGGTCGAACGGCGAGGCGGTGTCGTCGTCCGGCGCGAACGGGTCGTGCCGGTCCGTCATCGCGGACCCGTGGCGCGGGGCCGGGGTCCGACGGGGGCGCGCACGGGATCCACCCTAACCGCGCTGAGAAGCGTCCTCAGCAGGCGGGGCGGCGGGTCAGCGGAAGGCGTCGGGGGCCTGCGGGCAGCGGAACGCGATGGCGCCGTCGTTCGACGATGCCTCGGGGTACCAGGGGTCGTCCGACCGCTCGCGGGCGATGAAGTCGGCGAGGTCCGGCACCTCGCCCTCGTACGCCGCGCCCTCCGACGAGTAGCACGGGAGCAGGAAGTCGACGTAGTACCGGTGCAGGTACGCGAGCGCCGCATCGGTGATGAGCCCCTGGGGGCGCATCGGGAAGCGGACCTCGCAGGCGTAGCTGGTCACGGACGGGGTCGCGGAGCTGCTGAGGCGGATGTCGTCGCCCGCTCCGATGACCCGGACGTCCACGCCCGCGTCGCGGAGGCACGACGCCTGCTGTCGGACCCGATCGGCGCCCTCGGCGATGCGCTCCATCGCGACCTCGGGTCGCCGGGCATCCGGCTCCCTGGACAGGAGCATCTCCCAGGACGAGTCCGCGCTCTCCTGCAGGCGCGCGGCCGTCTCCGCGTCGCTCAGGCTGGCGTACAGCCGCGCCGGCGGCTCCGCCGTGAACGCGGGCACCGGCACGCCGATGCGGGGATCCGGCGTGCTCGGCGGACCGGGCGTCGACGTCGGCTCCTGGGATCGCCAGCTGTCGTCGTCGACGAAGAGGCCGGACGCGGATGCGGTGCCCAGCCCGACGACGACGAGCGCGCCCGCGAGCACCGCGGCGAACACGCCGGGTCGGAGGAGCCGGCGGCGGCGCGGGACGAGCGGGCGCGCCCGGGGATCCGAGGCCTGCCCGGCCGTGGCCACGACGTCGTCCGACGCGGGCGGGGTCACCGCCGGTCCCGACGTCGGAGCGGCCGCTCCGGCCTCGGCGGCGAGCAGCTCCCGGCCCTCGCCGACGAGGCGATGCTCCTCGACCAGCAGCGCGACGAGAGGTGCGGGGAGCGCGTCGACCCCGAGCCCGGAGTCGAGTCGGATCCCCTCGGGCACGTCCACGAGCGGGGCATCGCCGTCCTCGCGACCGTAGGCGGCCTGGCGGAGGTCGACGAGGGCGCGGGCGGCGGCCGGATCGTCGCGCAGCCGACGACGCAGGGCCTCGGCAGGCGAGGCCGCGGCGTTCACCGGTACGCCGCCGGGAGCACCGGGCACGCGGCGGCCAGCTGCTCGTCCATGCCGTCGGGGAACGGGGTCCAGGGGCGTTCGGCGCGCACGGCGGCGATGAAGTCGTCGACGGCCGGGACCTCGCCGACGTACGGCTCGCCCTCCGCGGCGTAGCAGGGCAGCAGGAAGGAGAGGTAGTAGTCGTGGATGTAGGCGAGCTCGGCGTCGGTGCGGGGGCCGGCCTCGCGCTGCGGGAAGCGGACCTGGCACGCGTAGACGGCGACCGGATCCGCGTCGGTGAGGCTGTAGCTGTCCTGCCCGATCACGGACGCCGTGACGCCCGCCTCCCGCAGGCAGGCCACCTGCTGATCGATGAACTCCGCCTCGTCGACGAGGCGCTCCATCCGCACGTCCGGCCGCACCGCGTCGGGCTGCTGCTCGAGGACGAGGCCCCATGCCCGGTCGGCACGGACGCGCAGGTCCTCGGCCAGCTCCGCCTCGGTCTGCGGGACCTCGACGGGCGGATCCGCGGTGAAGTCGGGGACCACGGATCCGCGTCGGCCGTCCGGGGTGCCCATCGCCTGTCCGCGTGGGGTGGAGGTCGCGGTGACGGCGGAGCCGACGTCCTCGGAGGTCGGGGGCGATGCGGAGGTGCGGTCGTCGAAGGCGCCGGCCGTGGAGGCGACGCCGATGCCGATGACCAGCAGGATCCCGGCGGCTGCCCCCGCGAGGACGCCGGGGCGGAGACGACGGCGGGCGCTCGGGCCGGGCGCAGGAGGCGTCCCGTCGGCGTCGGGCTCCGCGTCGGCCTCGGGTGCGGTGGTCGCCTCCATGGCCGCGACCACCGGCCGCTCCGCCGCCAGCAGGGCCGCGCCCTCGTCGACGAGCCGCGCCTCCTCCACGAGCAGGGCCACGAGCGGCGCCGGCAGCCGGGCCTCGTCGTAGCCGGTGCGCGCGCGGAGGTCGGCGGGGACCTCGACCAGCGGCGCGGTGGATCCGTCGCGGCCGTAGGCGGCGCGGCGCAGCTCCTCGAGGCGGTGCGCGGCGGCGGGATCGTCGCGGAGGCGCCGGGTGAGCGCGGCGTCGGGGGCGTCGAGCGGGTCGGTCATGCGGCCTCCTCGTCGCGGGCCCCGGCGCCGCGGCCGAGCGGTGGTGCCGATACCGCTCAGGCTACGGCGGCGGATCCCGCACGGCGAGGCCCCGTCCGGGTCACGGCCGGGCGGCCCGTACCCTGGGCGGGTGGCCACCACCGTCATCGCCTGGATCATGACTGTCGCCGGTGCCCTCGTCACCCTCGACGCGCTGGCCACGGTCGTCGTCGCGCGGCGTGCCGGCCGCCGGATCGCCCGCCGGACGTGGCCGCAGCTCGCCGTCGGGGTCTTCGGGCTCGCGTTGGGCGTCCCGCTCCTCGTCACCTCCTGACCGCGCCGTCGCGGGCGGATCGCGCCGCCGGATCGGGTCGTCGCGGCCGGATCGGGCCAGGATCCGGACATGACCATCGACGACCGCCCCGCCCTCTCCGACGCCCAGCTCACCGCGCGCGACCACGTCCCCGGGCTCGTCCACCACGTCGTGCTGTTCTGCCTCCGGGACGACACGGCGCCCGCCGACCGCGACGAGGTGGAGCGGCGGTTCCGGGCGCTCGCCGACTCGCCGCATCCGGACGGCTCGGGGCCGTACATTCGCTCGCTGCACGCCGGTCGGCAGTCGAGCCCCGAGGGCGTCGGTCGCGGATTCGAGCTCGCCTTCGTGCTGACCTTCTCGTCCGAGGGCGACCGCAACCTGTACCTCGGCGAGCCGCTGATCGCGGATCCGTCGCGCATCGACGCGCAGCACGCCGCCTTCAAGGACTTCGTCGGGCCGCTGCTCGCGCCGGATCCGCACGGGGTGCTGGTGTTCGACTTCATAGAGGCGTCGTCGACGTCCGGCGGGGCATCCGCGGGGGCGTCCGCGGGCTGATCATGCGCCCCCGATGCGCGCCGCGCCGCCGCGGTCGACACGCGGGGTCGTGTCGGCGACCACCCTGGCCAGGACGTCCTCCCGCCCACCGACGAGACGAGTCCCGTGACCGCAGCCGCTCCCCACCCCGCCCCCGCATCGTCCGCGAGGGCGGACGGCATCCCGGATCCGCGCCTCGACGCGCAGACGCGCGACCCCCGCAGCTGGCTCCCCGCCGTGGCGGCGGCCCTCCTCGGGTGGGCCGCCCTCGGGATCGCGCTGGGTCTCGCCATCGGCATCGCCGAGGCGGTGACGCGCGCGACCGGCGCGGACGAGATCGTCGAAATGGCGCTGCAGGCCGTGCTGATGTCGGCGCTCGCCGTGTCCGCCGTCGTGCTCCTGCGGCGACGGCTCGACCGCAGGAGCCTCGCGAGCCTCGGCCTGTCGCGGCGGATAGGGCGGCCCCTGGCGCTGGGCGTCGGGGTGGGAGCGCTCACGGGAGCCGTCGTCTGGGTCCCGGCGGGACTCCTCGGCTGGATCCGCGTCGACGACCTCGACCTCGTCGCGTTCGCCGGCTTCCTCCTCCTCAACGGCATCGTCCTCGCGTTCTACGAGGCGATCCCGGAGGAGCTCGCCTTCCGCGGGTACATGTGGACGAACCTGCGCGACGGTCTCGGCCTCGTGGCGGCGACGATCCTCACGACCGCGCTCTTCCCCCTCCTTAGCGTGGTAATCGCGCCGGTCCGCTGGATCGTGGACGTGCTGACGGGCGCCGATCCGGATCCGCTCTCGGTCACCCCCGGGAGCGGCCAGGACCCGATCGTCTTCGTCGTGCAGCTCGTGCTGTTCGGCCTCGCGCTCATCGCCGCTCGGCGGATCCCCGTGGAGGGCGCGGTGCTGGTGGCGGTGGCGTTCCACTGGACGCAGCTCACGGTGACCCGGGCGGTCCTCGGTGGCATGAGCTGGACGCCGTCCTTCGGGGACGTCGTGTTCGTCGAGCCCGACGCGATCGTGCTGGTGCTCGTGCACATCGTGCTCGGCGGTGCCGTCTTCGTCGCGGTGCGGAAGGCGTGGGAGTGGCGGACGCCCGAGCTGCGGGTCCCGCGCGGAGCCCGCGTCCAGGAAACCGACCTACGGTAGGTAGGGCCATGCGATCGCATGGATCGGTGGCTCCGCCCACGAGACGCGGGCCGCCGCCCCACTCGTCAGGAGACCCCATGACCACCACCCGCTTCACCGACAAGGTCGTCCTCATCACCGGCGGAGGTTCCGGCCTCGGCCGCGCCGCCGCCGTCCGCCTCGCCGCCGAGGGCGCGCGCCTCGCCCTCGTCGACATCTCCGAGGGCGGCTTGGCCGACACCGTCGCCGCCGTCACGGCCGCGACGCCGGACGCCGAGATCCTCACCGTTCTCGCCGACGTGTCGAAGGAGTCCGACGTCGACGCGTACGTGGGCCAGACCGTCGAGCGCTTCGGCCGCATCGACGGCTTCTTCAACAACGCCGGCATCGAGGGCCGCCAGAACCTCACCGAGGACTTCACGGCCGCCGAGTTCGACAGGGTCGTCGCGATCAACCTCCGCGGCGTGTTCCTTGGACTCGAGAAGGTCCTCGCCGTCATGCGCGAGCAGGGCTCCGGCATGGTCGTGAACACCGCGAGCGTCGGCGGGATCCGCGGCGTCGGCAACCAGTCCGGCTACGCGGCCGCGAAGCACGGCGTCGTCGGCCTCACCCGCAACTCCGCCGTCGAGTACGGGCAGTTCGGCATCCGCATCAACGCCATCGCGCCGGGAGCCATCTGGACGCCCATGGTGGAGGCGTCCATGAAGCAGAGCGACGCGGACGACCCGCGGGGCTTCGCCGAGCAGTTCATCCAGGGCAACCCCACCAAGCGCTACTGCGAGGCCGAGGAGATCGCCTCGGTCGTCGCGTTCCTGCTCTCGGACCACGCGGCGTACGTCAACGCGGCCGTGCTGCCGATCGACGGCGGGCAGTCCGCGAAGTACTGACGGGATCCGGCCGCGTCGGCTGCGCAGGCCCCCGACGCGGTCGCTGCAGTCCGCGCGCTCAGCCGAACGGCGCCGTCGGGACCTGGCAGCTCACGGGCTGGCCGGGCGCCGCGGTCGAGGTCGCGATCTCCTTCACGCCGTCGACGAGGATCCGGCAGGTCAGCGCCTCGCCGTCCGCCGGCGTCGCCTGCACGAACGCCCAGTCCTCGGCGGTGACGACGGACTCCACCGACCAGACCGAGCTCGCGGAGTCGTCGCCGGGCGCGAGCGACGCCTGCCCGACCTCCTTCACGATCGACGGGCGTCCGCGATGGGAGGCCTCGGCGTACGAGACGTCCGTCAGGCCGCCGTCGGCGGGCCCGGCGGTCGTCACCTCGTAGGTGATCGCGTAGATGTCGGCGAGGTCGTCGGTGATGCCCGAGCAGCCGGCGAGGGCGAGCGACGCGGCGGCGACGGCGAGGGCGAGGCCGGAGCGGCGGCTCACGCTGCGAGGTGAAGCGGAGGTCATGCCCCCAGTCTGGCGAGCATGCGGCCCCGATCTCGTCCGTCGCAGGTGCCGGGGCCGGAGCGCGACGAGCACCCGGGTGCCACTCGCGCGAGATCCGCTGCCAGGACGGCCGACGTGGTCGAGGCGGCACCGCAGGTCGCGCTCGGCTCCTCAGGCGACCGCGCTCCGCAGCGGCGCCGTCGCGAACTCGCGCATGCCCTCCTCGAAGGTCATGCGCGGCTCCCAGCCGAGCTCCGCGCGGAGCCTGTCGGACGAGGCCGTGATGTGGCGCACGTCGCCCAGCCGGTACTCGCCCGTGGTGACGGGCGCGGATCCGCCGGCCTCCCGTGCGAGCGCCTCCGCCATCTCGCCGATGGTGTGCACGGTGCCGCTGCCGACGTTGAAGGCCCGGAAGGATCCCGCCTCGCGTTCCGCGGTCCAGACGAGCGCGGCGAGGTTCGCGCCGGCGACGTCGCGGACGTGCACGAAGTCGCGGCGCTGCCGACCGTCCTCGAAGACGCGCGGGGCCTCGCCGCGTGCGAGCGCCGAGCGGAACAGCGACGCGACGCCCGCGTAGGGCGTGTTCTGCGGCATGCCCGGCCCGTAGACGTTGTGGTAGCGGAGGGCGGCCGCGCGGCCGCCCGTGGCGCGGGTCCACGAGCTCGCGAGGTTCTCCTGCGCGAGCTTGGTGGTGGCGTAGACGTTGCGCGGATCCAGCGGCACGTCCTCGCCGATGAGCGTGGGTACGAGCGGCTCGCCCGTCGCGGGATCGACCGGGTCGAAGAGCCCCGCGTCGAGGTCGGCGACGCGTCGCGCAGGCGGCCGCACCGGCCCGTAGGCGCCCTCGTATGCGCCCTCGCCGTAGACGACCATCGAGCTCGCGAGCACGAGCCGGTCGATGCCCGCGCGGGTCATCGCGGCGAGGAGCACCGCGGTGCCCCCGTCGTTCGTGGCGACGTAGTCGGGGGCGTCGAGGAAGTCGACGCCGAGGCCGACCTTCGCGGCCTGATGGCACACGACGTCGACGCCGTCGAGCGCGCGGGCCACGGCATCCGGATCGGTGACGTCACCGTGGACGAGCTCCACGCGCGGGTCGATCTCCGGCGCGCCGCCGTGCACGTCGGCGCGCAGCGAGTCGAGCACGCGCACGCGCCGCCCCTCCTCGAGCGCGGCCTGGACGATCGCGCCGCCGATGAACCCGGCGCCTCCCGTGACGAGGAGGATCCCGTCGCTCACGAGCGCGCGCCCGTCGGGTCGGTCGCGCCGGCGTCGCCGGTCGCGCCGGTGACGGGCCGCCCGAGCACGGACGCGACGGCGTCCGGGTCGATGAGCGGCCGGCCGCGGTAGTCGTCGGGGATCGCCCGGACGACCGCCTCGATCGCCCGCACGATGCGCGGCTGCGCGTCCCGCAAGCGGGCGAACACCAGGTCGGCCGTGACGGCGTCGCCCTGCTCGCCGGGCAGGGGCGCGAGGCCTGCGTCCGCGTCGGTGACGAACGACAGGTTGACCGTGCCGATGTTGAGCTCCGACGCCAGCACGACCTCGGGGTACTGCGTCATGTTCACGATGTGCGCGCCCGCCTGGCGGAACCACAGCGACTCGGCGCGCGTCGAGAAGCGCGGGCCCTGGATCACGACGACGGTGCCCGAGGTGCGCAGCGGCCCCGCGGGATCCGCCCGGTCGCCGCCCTCGAGCTCCACGAGCGCGGCGGCTGCGCGGGCGTGCAGCTCGGGGTCGAAGGGATCCGCGGCGGAGAGGTGCTGCACGACGCCGGCGTCGAAGAAGGTGTCGGGGCGGCCCCACGTGCGGTCGAGGAGCTGGTCGGTGAGCACGAGCGATCCCGGCGGGTAGTCCGGCGAGACGCCGCCCACGGCCGACGACGACACGATGGCGGAGACGCCGAGCGACGCGAGCGCCCAGATGTTCGCCCGGTAGTCGATGAGGTGCGGCGCGACCGAGTGGTCCGCACCGTGCCGGGTGAGGAACGCGACCCGGCGCCCGGCCAGCTCGCCGACCGTCACCTCGCTCGAGGTGGGGCCGAACGGCGTCTGGATCCGGTGCGACTCGCTGGTCGCCGGGTCGAGGAGGGAGTACAGGCCGGATCCGCCGATGACGCCGACCTCCGCGCGGGGGACGGATGCGGCGGTCGCCGGGGCGGGGGTGTCGGTCACGTCGTGCTCCTTCGGGTCGTCGCCCCAGTCAATCAGGCCCGCCCGGGCGTCCCGGCCCGGGCGCCCGCATGCGGCTCGTGCACACCCCACCTTATTGAGAATCATTCGCGACTAGTCTTGACGCACCCCGACCGGAAAGCCGTGCCCGATGCCCTCCTCCCTCCCGCAGATCCTCGACGCACTCGTGATAGGGGCCGGCCCAGCCGGCCTCGGCACCGCCATCGCCCTCGACGCCGTGGACGGGCTGCGCTCCGGAGTGGTGGAGCGCGGATCCGTCGGCGAGACCTTCCGGCGCTGGCCGGAGCGCCAGCGCTTCCTCTCCCCGTCGTTCACCGGTAACGGGTTCGGTGCCACGGACCTGAACGCGATCCACCCCTCCACCTCGCCCGCGTACTCGCTGGGCGTCGACTACCCGAGCGGATCCGAGTACGCGCGGTACCTCGCCGGAGTCGCCCGGCACTTCCCCGTGCCGCTCATGACCGGGACGGAGGTCACCGAGGTCACGCCCGGCGACGACGGCTTCCGCGTCGAGACGAACCGCGGAACGGTGGGGGCGCGCACGGTCGTGTGGGCGGGAGGCGAGTTCCACGATCCCGCTGCGGCGCGCTTCGCGGGCGGGCAGCTCGCTGACCACTCGGCGGCGGCGGCGGCGTGGGAGCCCCGCACCGGCCGGCTCGTCGTCATCGGCGGCTACGAGTCCGGCATCGACATCGCGTGCCACCACGTCGCGCTCGGCGCGGAGGTGACTGTCGTCGATCCTAAGCATCCCTGGGCGCCGGGCAGCGGATCCGACCCGTCGTACCGCCTGGCGCCGCGGTCCGTGCAGCGCCTCGCCGCCGCGGTCGCGACCGGCCGTCTGACCCTCGTCGGCGACGCGCGCGTCGTCGGCATCCGGCCGGCGGGCGCCGGCCACCTGGTGCAGGTCTCCGGGGCCACGGCCCTCGACTCCGACTCACGCCCTGTCCTGGCCACCGGCTTCGGCCCGGGCCTCGGACCCGTGTCCGAGCTCTTCGCGCGACGCGACGACGGGTGGCCGCTCCTGACGGAGGACGACGAGTCGACGGTCGTCCCCGGCCTCTTCCTGTCCGGGCCCGCGGTGCGCCACGGGGACGTGCGCTTCTGCTTCGTCTACAAGTACCGCCAGCGCTTCGCGCACATCGCCCGGGTGATCGGCGAGCGGCTGGGCGCCGACTGCGCGGGCCTCGAGCTGTGGCGCGAGGCCGGGATGCTGACGGACGACCTCAGCTGCTGCGGCGTGGAATGCGCATGCTGAGCGGGAGCGGCCGGGTCGGCGGGAGCGGCGGTGTCGGCGCGGACGGCGGGAGCGGTGGCGTCCGCGCGGACGACGCGTCGTCGGGAGGCGGGGACGCGACGCGACCGGCCCTCACGGACGGCGTCCGGATCCCCGCCCGCTCCCTCCTCCTCTTCCTCGGCGCGATCGCGCTCGGCTCGCTCGTCGGCATCGCGAGCCCCGACACGGGGGCGGCGCTCGGTGACGGGGTGGATCCCACCGTGCTGGTGCTCGTGACCGTCCTGTTCTCCGAGCTCGACCTCTCCGGCCTCCGGCGCTTGCGACTGCGCGGAGCGTCGCGGGTGCTCGGCGCCGCCTGGCTCGCGAACTTCGTGCTCATGCCCCTGCTGGGCTTCGGGATCGCCTCGCTCTTCCTGTCCGGCGCCCCGCTGCTGTTCGCGGGCGTCGTCATCTACTTCACCGCGCCGTGCACGGACTGGTTCCTGGGCTTCACCCGGCTGGCGGGCGGCGACACGTCCCTCGGGGCGGTGCTCCTCCCGATCAACATGGTCACGCAGCTGCTGGCCTATCCCTTCCTCCTCAGCGCGCTCGTGCACACGCCGGCCGTCGCGGATCCCCTCGTGATCGCGGAGACGCTCGTGCGCTGGTGCGTCGTGCCCGCGTCGCTCGCCCTCGGGATCCGGCTGGCGGTCGCGCTGCTGCTTCCGCGCGGCGCGGGCCTCCGCATCCGCGCGGTCACGGGCCGACTCGTGCCACTGGTCATCGCGGCCCTCATCGTGCAGATCTTCGCGGCGAACGTCGGCACCATCCGTGACCACGCGGATGCGTTCGCGGCGCTGCTCGGGGCGGTGATCCTCTTCTTCGCCCTCGGCTACACGCTGGTGGACCGGATCGCCCGCGCGCTCGGATTCGCCCACCCGCAGCGTGCGCTCCTCGCGATGACCACCGCGGCGCGCAACGCGCCGCTCATGCTGGCGCTGACGACGGTGGCGCTGCCGGACGAGCCGCTCGTCGCGGCGTCCATCGTGATCGGCATGCTCATCGAGTTCCCGCACCTCGCGGGCATCACGTGGCTCCTCACCCGACGGCGCCCCGCGCGGGTGAGGCGGATCGCCGCTCGCGAACCCGCGCCCACCGTGTGATGCGGACGGGGGCCGGAGCGCCGTGCGATGCGGGTCAGTTGAGCGGCCGCGTCCCCTTGGGCAGCGCGCCGCCCGCGTAGAGGTCCTTCGCCGTGTCCTGGAGCGCGGTCAGCGCGACGCGCTGGGTCCACGGGCCGTAGGAGATGCGTCCGACGCCGAGCTCCTCGAAGCGCGCGGGGGAGAGGGATCCGGGGACGCCGATGACCGTGAGCCGCTGCGGGCCGACGGCCTCGACGAGGGTGCGCACCTCGTCCTCCGTGAGCGGGCCGGGCACGAAGACGCTCGTGGCGCCCGCCGCCATGTAGGCGCGGGTGCGCTCGACGGCGTCGGCGAGGACGTCGGACCGGTCGCGATCGCCGCCCAGGACGTACGCGTCGGTGCGCGCGTTGAGCGCGAACGGCACGCCCTCGGCTTGCGCGGCGGCGACGGCCGCCTCGACCGCGCGCACCGAGTCGGCGAGGGGGCGCATGCCGTCCTCCAGGTTCGCGCCGACGACGCCCACGCCGATGGCGCGGCGCACGGTCTCGCCCGCGTCGCCGTAGCCCGACTCGAGGTCGGCGGAGACCGGCTGCTCGACCGCGGCGACGATGCGGCCGATCATGTCGAGGTGGAGGTCGAGCGGGATCCTCTCGCCGTCCTCGTAGCCGAAGGTGGCGGCGATGGAGTGGCTCGCGGTGGCGAGCGCCCTGGTCTCGGGGAGCGAGCCGATGGCGGCAGCCGAGACGGCGTCCCACACGTTCACCACCCTCAGGAGCTCGGGTGCGGTGTGGAGGTCGACGAGGGTCTGCCCGAGGGCGGCGATGGTCATGCCCCAACCCTAGGACGGCCGGGACGTGCGTGACAGGGGCGGGTTCGGGAGGCGGACACGCGGCATTGCGCAAGTTTGCCCTCAGCTCACCGGGGATTGATTTGCGCGTTCCCTGCGACGTATTTTGACCCGAGTCAGCATGCGTTTGAATCCGGCAACGCCGAGAAGTGCAAGGCAGATTGGAAATGCCAACATTCCGGGAATTCCGATTCCGGCGCCAAGGGTCTCGTCGTTGCCACTGATCGCGGCCCCAACAATCAACGTGATAAAACTGATAGCAGTCAACCACGAAGCTATGGCGAGGAGTGAAACGCGAGCACGAGCACGAGATTTTTGAATTGCATGCTCCTGCGACGCCACTGTCGTCTTTTCTGCCTTTAAGTCTCTCAAGATCGGCACGTCGATAAGTGGATTGCTGACGGTTACGAGGAACGGCTCGCTTGCCTGGAATGGAACTTGGACGCGGAAGTCAGTCCGGAGCAGTCTCGTCGGAATCCGAAACTCGGTCGGTGATGTGAATGCCGGCGACCACTGGGGGGCCGTCTCGGTCACTCCAAATTGTGGAGATACAGGGGCGCTGAATACGAAGACTATCGGATGGCCACTGTCAAACTGCGCTGAGGGAATGTCTGCTCTTCCGGTTGACCACACCAGCAATCGCATTAATGTCCCATCCGACGTGTCTGCCTGCGGACTCCACGGGGCGATCGCGTAGCGAAGCTCTCGTTTGGGGTGATTCTGCCGGTGGGAGTAGATAGAAATAGCAAACGCGACCATGACGCCGATGATGCCGATGAGATTCTCCATGCAAACAGCATGGCAGGTCAAAACGGCGGCGGGTGATTTTGGAGAATCGCGATGTGCTGATCTTGCCAAATCGCACTAGCGCGGGTGGTCCGCGGCGGATCCCACGGCCGAGACGCCCAGGCCCGCGCCCGCGGTGAGGAGCGCGAACGCCGCCACGAGCAGAAGCAGGCCGAGGTCGGCTCCGCACGTGTTTGCGGCGACCCCGATCGCGGCGGCAAGCAGCACGGCGGCGATCGCGGCGGTCACGCGTCGGCGGACGGCGGCGCGGCGCTCGTGCGGATCCATGCGCACAGGCTCCCGCGCGCGACCGGTGCGCGGCAAGGCCCGCGGGCGGATCCTTCGCCGGCGACCGGCGGAGCACGCGGAGACGCTCGGCATCGACCCGTGAGCACGCGGCCGCGTCGGGGATGATGGGCTCATGACCCCCGACCGCCCCGCGGACCGCCGACGACGCACGGTCGACGCGCACCGCGCGGCCGTCTCCGCGCTCCTCGCCCCGCTCGCCGAGCTGCCCGCGGAGGAGCTGGCCGTCGATGCCGCGGCGCTGGCGGCGGATCCGCACCGCTTCGCCGACCGGGTGCTCGCTCACGACGTCACGAGCCCCATCGACCTGCCGCCGTTCCGCAACTCGCAGATGGACGGCTACGCGGTGCGGGCCGCCGACCTGGCCGACGCGGGCGGCGCGCGTCCCGCCGTGCTCCGCATCGCGCCCCGGATCCCCGCGGGCGTAGCCCCCGCGCCGCTCGCACCCGGCACCGCGGCCCCCTGCATGACCGGCGCCCCCGTCCCGCCCGGCGCCGACGCGATCGTGCCCATCGAGGCCGCGACCCCCGACCGCTTCGTCGACGAGCAGGCGGCCGACGCGACCGTCTCCTTCGCCGAGCCCGTGGATCCGGGTGCCTTCGTCCGCGCGCAGGGCAGCGACCTCGCCGCGGGCGCCGTGCTCGTCGCCCGAGGCACGCGCCTCCTCCCGGCGCACTGGGGCGTGCTCGCCTCCGCCGGCGTCGCGACCGTCGCCGTGCGCCGTCGTCCCGTCGTGCTCCTCCTCTCCACCGGGCTCGAGCTGCGCGGCCGCGGCGAGGAGCTCGCGCCCGGGCAGATCCACGACGCCAACTCCGTCGCGCTCGCCGCCGCGCTCGCGGACGCCGGGGTGGAGGTCCGCGCGCTGCGGGTCGCGTCCGACGACGCCGACCGGGTGCGCGACGCGATCCGCGACGCCGCCGGCGTCGACCTCCTGATCACGACGGGCGGCGTGAGCGCCGGCGCGTACGAGGTCGTGCGCGACGTGCTCGCGGGCGGCGGCGTGGAGTTCGTCTCCGTCGCCGTGCAGCCGGGCGGGCCGCAGGGTCTCGGGACGGCGGAGATCGGCGGGCAGCGGATCCCCGTGGTCGCCTTCCCCGGCAACCCCGTGAGCGCGCTGGTCTCGTTCGAGCTGTTCCTCCGCCCGGTGCTGCGCGCGCTCGCCGGGCACCAGCGCCCGGATCGCCCGTCCCGCGAGCTGCCGCTCGCCGCGCCGCTCGACTCGCCCGCCGCCAAGCACCAGGTGCGGCGCGGGCGCCTCGACGCCGACGGCCGGGTCGTCGCGGTCGGCGGCCCCGGATCCCACCTCCTGCACGCGTACGCGACCGCCACCCACCTCGTCCACATCCCTGCGGGCGTCGACCGGCTCGAGGCCGGCGACCCCGTCACCGTCTGGAGCATCGATGACTGATCCCGCCACGACTGATCCCGCCACGACCGAGCCCGCCACGACCGAGCCCGAAGCGGCCGCGGCCGCGCCGTCCCTCACCCACCTGCGGCAGGACGGATCCGCGCACATGGTCGACGTCACCGACAAGGCCGTCACCAAGCGCCGGGCCGTCGCGCAGGCCGTGCTCGTGACGCGGCCCGAGGTGGTCGCGGCCGTGATCTCGGGCGACCTCCCCAAGGGCGAGGCCGTCGGCACGGCGCGCATCGCGGGGATCATGGCGGCGAAGCAGACGTCCAGCCTCATCCCGCTGTGCCACCCGCTGCCCATCGGCCGCATCGAGATCGACATCACGGGCGACGACGACCGGCTCACGGTGGTCGCGTCCGTGAGCACCACGGGCGTCACGGGCGTCGAGATGGAGGCGCTGACCGCAGCCTCGGTCGCGGCGCTCACGCTGTACGACATGGTCAAGGCGGTGGACGCCCGGGCCGTGATCACCGACGTGCTCGTGCGCGAGAAGCAGGGCGGCAAGTCCGGCGACTGGGCCCGGCCGTGAGCGCGGCGGATCCTCGCGGCCGCGCCGTCGTGATCGTCGCCTCCACGCGCGCCGCGGCGGGGGAGTACCAGGACCGCACGGGTCCCGTCATCGCCGCCTGGCTCGCCGAGCGCGGGTACCGGGTCGGCGCGCCGATCGTCCGCGCCGACGGGCCGGGGGTCGCCGCGGCGCTCGCCGAGGCCGTCGCGGGCGGCGCGCGTGTGATCCTCACCACGGGCGGCACGGGCATCACCCCCACCGACCGCACGCCCGAGGCGACCCGGCCGCTGCTCGACCTCGAGATCCCCGGGATCATGGAGGAGGCCCGCCGCATCGGCACGGCCCACACACCCACGGCCGTGCTCACGCGCGGGCACGCGGGTCTCGCGCGCGGCACGTTCGTCATGAACCTGCCGGGCTCGCCGGGCGGCGTGCGCGACGGCCTCGGGCTCCTCGACCGGATCCTCGACCACGTGCTCGAGCAGGCACGCGGCGCGGTGCACCCGTCGACGGACCCGGCCGCTGGCACCGCCCGCCCGGACGCCGCACCGGACGCGGGGGCCCGCGCGTGACCGCCGACCGCGTGCTCTTCGCCCGCATCGCGGGCGGTGCGATCCGCGTCGAGGACTGCGCCGACGCCGTGCGCGCCGACGACGCCGGCGCCGTCGTCACCTTCGAGGGCGTCGTGCGCGACCACGACGACGGACGCGGCGTCCTCTGGCTCGACTACTCCGCGCATCCGGCCGCCCGCCAGGCGATCCGGCAGGTCGCGCTCGACGTGTCCGCCAGGTATCCGGAGGTGCGCATCGCCGTCGAGCACCGCATCGGACGGCTCGGCATCGGCGACGTCGCGCTCACCTGCGCCGTGTCCTCCGCGCACCGGGCCGACGCGTTCGCCGCGTGCGGACTGCTGGTGGACGAGGTCAAGCAGCGCGTCCCCATCTGGAAGCAGCAGGCCTTCGACGACGGCACGAGCGAGTGGGTGGCGTCGCTCGGCTGACGCGGCACGGTTCGCATCTGCCGTCGGAAGGCCCCGGCCTGGGTACGGACGCGTCCGAGCGACGAGCATCTGATCTACGTTCGGGTACCGGCGATCGCCGGACCCCGACCGAAGGGCACATCGTGCAAGGACGCGCGTATCTCGCAACGGCAGTCATCGCCGTAGGAATCATAGGCGCATCAGCCGCTCCGGCTCTCGCCGAGAACAGCTACCGCCCGGTCGACTGCCACTGCTACTGGGACTACGGCACGCAGACCAATTCCGTCTTCGACAAGCGCGTCTACTCGCATTACGAGACGGACGTCCACTACCACTCGGCGACTGTCCGATGCCCGGACGACAGCAACTCGGACAAGGAATACGCGGCGGCAGGCGTGCGTGCGAGCGCCGAGGTCCATTGCTCGCCCTTCCAGCACGGATACGCGTATTGGGACAACTACTGAGCACGACGGACGCGGCCCGATTCCGTACCCGATGACCTCCAAGCTCCTCGTCGCGCTCCTCGTGATCCTCACGGCAGTCGTCGGCGGATCCGCGGTCGTGCGCGCCGATGTCGAGGATCGGGCGGCTCGCGATGCCGTGGCCGCAGGGTGGGGATCGCGGTTCGCGATCCCGGTCCTCCCCGAGGACACGGATCCGGGGATCGTCGCCGACGCGCTCGTGTCGGCAGGTCAAGAGACGGGCGTCTCCGTCATCCGTCGAGCGGAGGGCTTCTCCGGTGCGGGGGAACGCACGACGCTCTACGTGCTCCTGGCAGACGGCTCCGGACTCCCGGGTGCCTTCCCGCTCGAAGCCGGCCGGTTCCTCACACCGGAGGAGTCCCGCGGCGTCACCGGGTCGGTCGCGACGGCAGCCGTCGGCGACCCCGCATCCGTCGGCACCATCGCGGATCTCGGGGGAGACGACCGGTTCCTCATCCGACCGCTGCGCGCCGCCTTCGACACCCTGACGCCCGACGGCGAATACCGCATGGAGTGCAGGACCGCCGAGGACTGCCGCGCCTTCGTGGAGCGCACCGCGGCGATGATCGACGAGCGCGCTCCCGGCGCCGCCCTCACCGCGGACGCGCTGACGGCGACGCACAGCGGGGGAGGATCGAGCACCGGCGGAGTCGAGCCGGTGACCGCGGTCATCGCGTTGCTGGTCCTCTTCGTCGTGATCCTGATCCTCTATCGCCAGCTCGCGCAGGCGCGCCGGACCGGTGTGCTCCGCTTGCACGGCCGCGGCACGTTCGAGGTGTGGTTCCTCATCACGGCGCGGATCGTCCTCCTCTCCGTCGGCATCACCGGAATCGTCGCCGTGGCGGCGACGACGCTGGTGTCCGGGAGCGGCGCTGCCCTGATGATCACCGTCGGCGGAGCCATCGCCCGTCTCCTCGGAGGGCTGCTCGTCGTCTCCTTCCTCACCTGCATCACGATCCGCAGGCTGCGCATCGCGGACGCGCTCAAGGACCGCACCGACACGCGGTCGCTCTTCTGGACCAGCACGGCCCTCAAGGCCGCTGCGACCGTCGTGCTCCTGATCACGGGTGCGACGACTCTGGCGCAGGTCCAGGTCATCCGGCATCAGCAGGAACTGCTCGGCTCCTGGCGCCAGGCAGCGGGATACGCGGTGTTCCATCCGCAGGCGGGCGGAGATGACGCCGCTATCGGCGGCGGCTCCGATCTGGGCCGGCTCGCGAACGCGGTGTTCGACCTCTACGACGAGGCGGACTCGCGCGGCGCCCTCTACGTGGACGACTCGGCCCTGGGATCATCCGACGGCTCCGCGCCGGAGAGCGCAGCGGGCGGCGGATCCGCGCACACGGCCTCGCTCACCGTGAACCCGAACTACCTGGTGTCCTTCCCGGTTGTCGGTGAGGACAGCAAGCCCGTGGTCGTCGAGGACTCGGACGCCGACTGGGTCGTGCTCGTCCCCGCGAGCATGCGCGGTCAGGAGGACGGCCTGCGGCGCGCCATCCTCGACCAGCGGCACAGCGTCGCGCAGGCGGACCGGTCCCTGCTGCACCATGCGGATGCGATCGACACGGCGACGCAACAGGTTCGCATCATCTGGACCAGACCCGATCAGCACCTGTTCGCCTTCGACCCGTCGCTCGGGACGGAGGACGGCGGCCGGGTGACGGACCCTGTCGTGCAGGTCATGACCCGCGGGAACAGCGTCGGCTTCGATCGGGCGAACATGATGCGCGGTGGCGTCGCCGACGCGCTCAAGGTGCGGCTCGACGGCACGACCGAGGACACCCTCGCCGAGCTCGCCCCCACGCTCCATCGTCTGCACCTCGACGACACCCTCACGCACCTGTCGACGCTCGACGACTACCAGGCGGGTGAGGTCCAGCGCCTGGAGGACGACCTGCGGCTCCTCGCCATCACCGGGGCTGTCCTGCTCGTGGGGCTCCTCGTGCTCACCCTCCAGAGCATCGGCCTGATGTTCGATCGGTTCTCCCGCCGGGTCGTGGTTCGCCGCATGTTCGGCCACGGGTTCGTCCGTCGATACGCGGAGTTCCTCGGCGTGCTCGCCGGAGTCTGGTTCCTGCAGATCGCTGCGGCGCTCGCCGCCGAGTCCTCGGGCTATGCCGGCCTCGGTGCTGCCTCGGCGGCGGATGGGAGCCGGGCGGACGCGGGCCCCGCGGGAGTGCTGACCGCCGCCGCGGTCGTGCTCGTCATCGAGCTGGTCGTCTCCACGACGTGGCTCGTGCGCCTCGAGCGGCGGCGCACGGTCGACATCCTCAAAGGAGCTTTCTGATGCACATGACCGGATCCACGCCCGTCGACGGACCCGCGGTGTGCGAGCTCACCGACGTCACGCGGGCATTCCGCGGGCGGGAGGTCGTGCGCGGGCTGTCCCTGCGGGTCGAGGCGGGCGAGATGGTGGCGCTGACCGGTCGGAGCGGATGCGGGAAATCCACGGTTCTCAACATGATCGGGCTCCTCGACCGCCCGACCTCGGGCCAGCTGGCGCTCTTCGGCGCGCCGGCACCGCGTCCCGGGACCCGGGGTGCGCGACGTCTGCTCGCCGAGCGGATCGGGTACCTGTTCCAGAGCTTCGCGCTCCTCGACGAGGAGACGGCGGACGGCAACCTCCGCGTCGCGCAGGCGTGGACGGGAGGCACCCGGCACTCCCGCGCCGAGCAGCGTGCGGATGCGCTGGCGACCGTGGGTCTCGCGGACCACGCACGTGATCGCGTCTACGAGCTGTCGGGTGGCGAGCAGCAGCGCCTGGCCGTGGCGCGGCTGGCGCTGCGGCCCCGGGCCCTCGTGCTGGCTGACGAGCCGACCGGATCCCTGGACCCCGAGAACCGCGCCAGCGTCCTCGACATGCTCGAGGGGATGCGCCGCCGGGGGACGGCGGTCGTGATCGTGACGCACGACCCGGAGGTCGCCGCGGCGTGCACTCGGGTGGTGCCGTTGGAGCGCGCCCGCTAGGCCTTCGGCGTCTTCGCCGCGTTGTAGCGGCGACGCAGGCTGCCGAGGACGATGGTGCCGAGGATCAGGATGATGCCGATGATCCCGAGCCAGACGAGGCCCTTGATGGCGAAGCCGACGACCGTGAGGATCAGCCAGAGGACGAGCAGGACGACGATGAACGCCATGGGGAGGACCTTCCGTTGTGACCCCGCCGGCAGTCGGCCGGACGGGAGGGGATGCGCCGCGGGCCGCCGGAGCGCCGCGCGGCGCCCCGATGCTACCCCCGAGCGGGGAGCCGGGATCGGGATACCGCGCGCGGCGTGCGGGCCGGGCGGGCTCAGGCCTTCGCGGCGTCCAGCGCGTCGGCGATGCGCTCGGCCCGGCGCGTGCGGCGCCCGGCGAGCTGCAGCACGAGCGCGACCAGGGCGCTCGCCGCGACGAACGCGCCGTAGACCGTCAGCACGATCGGCAGACCGTCCGCCTCCACGAAGACGCCCGCGACGATGCTCGGCACGCCGAAGGCGAGGTAGCTGGCCACGTACACGGAGGAGAGGAGGCTCGCGCGCTGGTCGATGGGGGCCTCCGCGAGCACGAGCCGGAGGCCCGCCTGGAACCCGGCGCCGAAGCCGACGCCGCCGATCACCGCGGCGATCGCGAAGAGGGGGAGCGACGCGGTCCAGATCGCGGCGACGAGGCCGACCGGGCCGAGCACGAGGGCGACCACGCCGACGATGAGGCTGCGGCGGGCGTCGCGGGTGCGGATCACGATGCCGGTGATCGCGCCCGTGCCCGTGAACAGCGCGATGGCCGCACCCGTGAGCGCGGCGCTGTGCAGGCCGAACGTGGTGCCGAGCACGGATCCGATGAAGGCGAGGAACATGCCGCCGAGCGCCCAGCTCGCGATCATGCCGCCGACGACCGCCGTGAAGACGGAGCGCGCGGCGCGCGGCACGGCGACCGACGGGACGAGCGATCGGAGCGCGCCCGCGCGGCGCGGCTGCCGCTCGGGGACGAACGCGACGGCGATGCCCGCGGCCACCATGAGCGCCGCGAGCACGACGAACACCGTCTCCTCGGGCGCGGGTCCGTACGCGACGAGGAAGCCGCTGCCGAGCGCGCCGACCGTGAGCGCCGCGGGCGGCACGACGCCGTTGAGGAACGCCGCGAGGCCGGAACGGCGGGTCGGCTGGTGGTCGATCATCCCGGCGCCGAGCGCACCGGTCGCGAGCCCGATCGCGAGGCCCTGGAGGATCCGGGCGACCACGAGTGCGAGCCCGTCGTGCGCGAACGCGAAGACGAGCATGGCGGCGGTGGAGACGGCGAGCGCGCCGAGGATCACGGGGCGGCGGCCGATGTGGTCGGAGAGGCGTCCGGCCGTCAGCAGGGTCGCGAGGAGGCCGGCGACGTAGACGGCGAACACGACCGTCAGCACCACGGGCGGCAGCGCCCATTCCTCCTGGTAGACGGGGTAGAGGGGTGAGGGCGCGGCCCCCGAGGCGACGAGCACGAGCAGCGTGAGCGCGTAGACGAGGAGGCCCGCGGCGGACTCGCGACGGGCGGGGGACGGGGCGGACGCGACCGGCGCACCCGCGGCGGGGACGGATGCGGTCTCGGTGCGGCTGGTCGTCATGTGCGCTCCTCGCGGTGGGCGGATCCCCGCGCACGGGCGGCGGGGCGGGCTGCTCCCCGTCGAGCGCGCGGCCCTCGCGGGTCACGATGGGGGCCAACGGCGCACGGCTCGCGGGAATTCCCCGGGCGGGGGTCACCTAGGCTCGTGCGGTGGCCCATCTACTGGGAGCCGAAGCGCTCCACCTCGAGTTCCCGACCCGCGTGATCTTCGACGAGGTGACCATCGGCGTCAACGAGGGCGACCGGATCGGCATCGTCGGCCGCAACGGCGACGGCAAGTCGACCCTCCTCTCCCTCCTCGCCGGACGCCTCGAGCCCGACAGCGGCCGCGTCACGCGCCGCCGCGGGATCACCATCGGCGTGCTCGACCAGAGCGACACCCTGCCCGACGGCCAGACCGTCGGTGAGGCCATCGTCGGCGGCATCGACGAGCACGAGTGGGCGGGCAACCCGCTCGTCCGCGACGTGATCGACGGCCTCGCCTCCGACGTGCCGTGGGACGCCGACGTCGCCCAGCTCTCGGGCGGCCAGCGCCGCCGCGTCGCGCTCGCGAAGCTCCTCATCGGCGACCACGACATCCTCTTCCTCGACGAGCCCACCAACCACCTCGACGTCGAGGGCATCGCCTGGCTCGCCGGCCACCTCCGCCGCCGCTGGGCGCCGAACTCCGGCGGACTCATCGTCGTGACCCACGACCGGTGGTTCCTCGACGAGGTCGCGAACGCCACGTGGGAGGTCCACGACCGCCTCATCGAGCCGTTCGAGGGCGGGTACGCGGCGTACATCCTGCAGCGCGTCGAGCGCGACCGCAGCGCCGCCGTCTCCGAGGCGAAGCGCCAGAACCTGATGAAGAAGGAGCTCGCGTGGCTGCGCCGCGGAGCCCCTGCGCGCACGGCCAAGCCCAAGTTCCGGATCGAGGCCGCCAACGCCCTCATCGCCGACGAGCCGCCCGCGCGCGACGCCGTCTCGCTCGCATCCATGGCGATGCAGCGGCTCGGCAAGGATGTCGTCGACCTGCTCGACGTGTCCGTCAGCTACGGCGAGAAGCAGATCCTCAAGGACGTCGAGTGGCGCATCGCGCCGGGCGAGCGCACCGGGATCCTCGGCGTCAACGGCGCGGGCAAGTCGACGCTGCTGTCGCTCGTCGCGGGCTCCCTGCAGCCGACGACCGGCAAGGTGAAGCGCGGCAAGACCATCAAGGTCGCCGTGCTCACGCAGCAGCTCGACGAGCTGAAGGACGTCCTCGAGGACCGCGTGTCCACCGTCATCGGCCGCCAGCGCACCACCTACGTCGCCGGCGGCAAGGAGATGACGCCCGGCCAGCTGCTCGAGCGCCTCGGCTTTACGAGCGCGCAGCTGTCCACCCCGGTGAAGGACCTCTCGGGCGGCCAGAAGCGGCGCCTCCAGCTCCTCCTCATCGTGCTCGACGAGCCGAACGTGCTCATCCTCGACGAGCCCACCAACGACCTCGACACCGACATGCTCGCGGCGATGGAGGACCTGCTCGACTCGTTCCCCGGCACGCTCCTCGTCGTGAGCCACGACCGGTACCTCATCGAGCGCGTCACCGACCAGCAGTACGCGGTGATGAACGGGAACCTCCGCCACCTCCCCGGCGGCGTGGAGCAGTACCTGAAGCTCCGCGCGCAGCCCGGCAACGCCGAGAAGGCGACCGTCGCGCGCCCCGACGAGGTCGGTGGCCAGGCCACGGCGACGCTCGGCGGATCGGGCGGATCCGGCGGCTCGCAGCTCCAGGGCGCCGAGCTGCGGAACGCGCAGAAGGAGCTCGCGAGCATCTCCCGGAAGCTCGAGAAGGCGGACACTCGTCGGCGCCAAACGCTCGACGCCATGGCCGCGCACGACCCGAACGACTACGACGGCCTCGGGAAGCTCAACGAGGGCGTGCGCGCCATCGAGGCCGAGGTCGAGGCGTTCGAGTCGCGCTGGATGGAGCTCAGCGAGCTGCTCGAGGGCTGATCATGCGGGCGGTCAGCAGGGACGCCCCGAGCGGTCAGTAGGCGAGCAGGGCGTCCGGCGAGCTCAGCGTCAGCGTCCCGTCGGGCGACCAGACGACGCTGAGCCCGCCTCCGGCCATCCGCACGCTGCCGTCGAACGCGCGCGCCGGGACGTCCGCGATCCAGGTGATCTCGAGGCCCGAGACGGCGAGCTGCGCGGGCGGGGCGCACGACGCGACGCCGGAGCCGGGGCTGTTCCCCGCCGCCGGGGCGGATCCCGACCACGGGTACACGAGCAGGCACGCGTCGCCGGAGCTCGTGCGCGCCACGTAGAGGCCCACGCTCGTCTGCACGCCGCGGATGGAGGTGAGGTCGATGTCGCCGCCCGGCGAGCGCGGCGGCGTGTCCGCCTCCTCCTGGGGAGCGGCGAGGATCCCGTCGACCGCGACGGGGTCCGAGGTGCGGCTGATGTCGGCGCCGAGCAGCGAGCGCACGCTCGCGGGATCGGGCGCCGGCTCGGCGGAGGCGGTGGCTATGGCGGAGGGGGTCGCCGTCGCGTCGGCGGAGGGCGTCGCGGATCCGCCGAGGGAGGTGGCGATGCCCGCGCCCGCGAGCAGCCCGACGACGAGGGCGGCGCCGGCCCACGCGAGCGGGCGGCGGGAGGGGCGCGCGGTGGCGTCGGCGTCGGCCTCGGACGTCCCGACAGCGGCGCCTCCGTCCTCGGCGCCTCCATCCTCGGCGCCGGCGGCGGGGGAGTGCCCGCGCTCGCGGCGGGTCAGCTCGGCGGCCGCGCGGATCCACCGCTCGTCGGTCTCATCGGCCCCCTGCGCGTAGACGCGCTCGCGGAGCGCGTCGAGCGGGAGCGTGATGAGGTCGTCGTCCTGCCCCGGTGCGCGCGCGTCCATGGTGGTCCCCTTCCCGCGTCGACCCTCCCATACCGCCCGCGCGGTCCGACGCGGCCGCTCAGTACGCCAGGATGCGGTTCGGCGTCGTCAGCGTGATGAGGTCGTCGCCTGACCAGGTCGCCGTCACGTCGCCCGTGATCATGCCCGTCGAGCCGTCGCGGTTGCGCGAGGGGAACTCGGTGGTCCACGCGATGCGCATGCCGTCGGACGCGACGCGGTCGGGGGAGGCGCACGTGACGACGCCCGCGCCGCCGCTCGGGAAGACCAGCAGGCACAGGTCGCCCGACGTGGACAGCCCCGCGTAGAGGCCGACGCTCGTCTGCACCGCGCGGATGCTGGTGGCGTCGACGTCGGCGCGCACGGCCTTGGGCGGGCGGTCGCCGTCCTCCTGCGGGCCGTCGAAGATCGCGCCGACCGGGCGGCTGCGCTGGTCGGAGGTGGAGTCGGGGCCGAGGAGCGCGGGGCCGTCGGCGCTCGCCGTGGCGGCCGGGATGGATCGCTCGGCGGCCGGGGGCGCGTCGGCACCGGGGCTCGGGGTGCCGTCGGCCGAGGTCGCGGCGGGGGATCCGGCACCCGCGGCCGCGCCGATC
>NZ_JAAVCB010000014.1:0-21666 GCF_014802555.1 Clavibacter sp.
CTCGCTCGGCGGCCGCCGCCGCGGCATCCGCCACCCGCCGCAGCGCCGCGAGCACCGCGCGGACCGGCGTCTGCGCGAGCGCATCCGGCCGGGCGAGCACGTCGACGTGCCTCACGAGCCGCGCGCCGAGTACCGGCCGCAGCACCATCCCGTCGACCGCGAGCGGGGCGCCGGTCGTCCGGGGCATCACGGCGATCGCGTCGCCGGTCCGCACGATCTGCGCCGCCACCGAGAACTCGTTGACGCGGTGGACGACGCGCGGAGCCTGCCCGATCAGCGCGCCGAGGTGGTCGAGCACGCCCGCGAGCGGGAAGCCCGCGTGCGTGGAGATCCACCGCTCGTCGCGGAGCCGGTCCGGCGTGATGCCGGCGGACGACGCGAGCGGGTGCCCGGCGTGCAGCGCGATGTCGAGCGGCTCCACCAGGAGCGGCACGACCACGAGCCGGGCGGTCGGCCACGGCGGGTCGTGCGGGAGGCGGTGCGCGACGACGAGGTCGTGATCGGCGGTGAGGCCCGCGAAGTCGCCCTGCGCCACGTCCGCGTCCGCGAGCGCGACGCGGACCCCCGCGGCGGATCCCCCGGCATCCGATCCCCCGGCGCCCGCCAGCTCCGCGAGCAGCGGCCCGAAGAGCGCGAGCCCGGCGCTGTGGAAGGCGGACACGCGGACGGCCCGGGCATCGTGCTCGAGGAACGACCCGACGGCGTCCCGCGCCGCGGCGAGCGCCTCGTCCACGCGGACCGAGGCCGCGGCGAGCGCCTCCCCCGCCTCCGTGAGCGCCAGGCGCCGCCCGCGCCGCACGGTGAGCGGCACGGCGACGCCGGCCTGCAGCGCGGCGAGCTGCTGCGAGACGGCGGACGCGCTCACGTGCATCGCCGCCGCCACGGCCGCGACGCTGCCCCGGTCGCCGAGCTCGCGCAGCAGTCGGAGGCGAGCGGGATCCATGAGCCTTGTCTAACGCATCGATGAAGACGGTGCCCGTCGATCTTCCGGGTCGACTGCCGGACAGTGGGGGCATGGCCTCCCGCACCCGCACCGAGCCCGTCGTCGACCTGCTGCTCCTGGCCGTCGCGGCGGTGTGGGGCGCGAGCTTCCTCGCGGCCAAGGACCTCGCGGCGGAGACGGGCGTGCCCGTGGCCGTCGCGCTCCGCTTCCTCGTCGCGGCGGTCGCGACCGGGGTCGTCTGCCTGGCCCGGCGCGAGCGGCTGCCGCGCGGCCGCGGCCTCCTCATCGCGGCGCTCCTCGGCTGCTCGCAGGCGGCGGTCATCGGGCTGGAGACCTGGGGCGTGCACCTGACGAGCGCGACCAACGCGGGCCTCCTCATCAGCCTGGCGCTCGTGATGACGCCCGTGCTCGAGGGCGCCGCGTCGCGGTCGTGGCTGCCGCGGTCGTACTTCGTCGCGGCGGTCGCGGCCGTGGTCGGCGTCGCGCTGCTCGTCTCCGAGGGCGGGCTGCGCGCACCGACCCCGGGCGACGGGCTCGTGATCGCCGCCGCGGTCGTGCGCGCCGTCCACGTCACCGCGAGCGGGCACCTCACGCGCGGGCGGAGCGAGGGATCCCTCGGCGTGGTCCTCGTGCAGATGCTCGTGTGCGCGGCCCTGTTCTCCGCGATGTCGGGGCCCGACCTGCCCGCGGCGGCAGCTTCGCTCGACGCCCGGGGCTGGGCCGGCCTCCTCTTCCTCGGGGTGCTGTGCTCGCTGTTCGCGTTCGCCGTGCAGCTCTGGGCCGTGCGGCGGACGTCGGCGTCGCGCGCGAGCATCCTCATGGGCACCGAGCCGGTGTGGGCGCTGCTGGTGGGCGTGGTGCTAGCCGGGGAGGCGATCGGGCCCATCGGCGCGGCGGGCGCGGCGCTCATCGTCGCGGCGTCGTACGCAGGCCAGGCGATCGAGCGGCGGCACCGGGCGCGGATCGGCGCGGCGATCGGCCAGGCTGGAGAGAATGGCGGCATGCCCTCGCGCGCCCCGGCCGTCCCATCCCCGCACCCCGCCGCATGACCGCCCCCGACCGCCGCTTCCCGAGGAGCGTCTACCGCGAGGGGGCCGAGCCCGACGTGCGGTTCTCGCTCGCCAACGAGCGCACGTTCCTCGCGTGGATCCGCACCTCGCTCGCCCTCATCGCCGGCGGCGTCGCGCTGGAGGCGCTGGGGCTCGGGCTGCAGCCGGGGTTCCGGCTCGCGGCCTCGATCGTGCTGATCGTCACCGGGATCGCCGCGCCCGCCCAGGCATGGATCGGCTGGATGCGCACCGAGCGCGCCCTGCGCCGCGACCACCCGCTGCCGTCGGCCGCGCTGTCGCTGCCGCTCGGGATCGCCGTGGTCGCCGCCGGCGACGCTCGTGCTGCTGGGCGTGCTGACGGCGTGAGCGCCCCGGATCCGGCCGCGCGCCCCTTCGACCCCGGCCTCCAACCCGAGCGCACCGCCCTCGCGTGGCGGCGCACGGCGCTCGCGCTCGTGGTCGGATCCCTGCTGGGGCTGCGCGTCCTCCCGACGCTCCTCGGCGCGGCCGGCCTCGTCGTCGCCGCGGTCGGCGTGATCGCCGCCCTCACCGTGCTCGCGACCGCGCACCGCCGTTACCGGCGCGTGCACCGGATCCTCACCTCGGGATCCGCCGAGCCCGGCACCACCAGGCTCCCCGGTGGCGCGCTCCCCGCGCTCGTCGCCGCCCTCACCGCGTGCGCCGGCCTGGCCGCGCTGGCCCTCGCGCTCACCCGCTGAGCCGTCGGGGGATCCGGGCACGCAACGCCCTACGCGGCAGGCGCGAGCAGCTCGCGCACGTAGTCCTCGTAGGAGCGGGGCGCATGCCCGAGGATCGCGGTGAGACGAGCGATGGCCTCGGGGCTCCCGATGAGCCCGTCCCGCTGGAAGCCGGAGTACATGCGCTCGTAGTCGTAGACGAGCCAGGAGGGCATGGAGGCGAGGGACGCCTCGCGCCATGCCGCGAGGTCGTCTCCCCCGTACGTCACCGCCCTCCCGAGGGCCTCGGACAGGGCCGCGGCCGTCGCCTCGCCGGTCCACGCGGTCGGGCCGGCCACGTCGATCGGGCCCGCGAGCTCCGACCCCGGGGTCAGGGCGCTCACGGCGACCTCGGCGATGTCGCGCACGTCGACCCGGGAGACGCCCGTCGCGCCGAGGGGCTGCGGGTACACGCCGTCGCGGATCGCGTCGAGGTACCAGAGGTCGTTCTGGAAGAAGTTGTTGACCCGGAGGAAGCAGGCCTCGACACCGCTGTGCTCGAGGAGGGACTCCACCGCGAGCTTCGCGGAGTTGTGGGGCACCTGCGGTGCCCGGTCGAGGTCCTGGACGGACAGGTAGACGATCCGGCGGACCCCCGCTGCCACGGCCTGGTCCACCGCGACGGTCGTCTCGTACAGCTCGGTGGGCGTTCCCGTGAGAGCCAGGAACACCTGCTCGACGCCGTCGAACGCGGGCATCGCGTCGTAGGGGTCGCCGAGGTCGCCGACCACACCCTCGACGCCGTCGGGGAGGCCGGCGAGCCGCCTCGCATCGCGGCTCATGACCCGCAGTCCGGTCATCCCGCGGCGGAGGGCCTCGGCGATGACGGCCGAGCCGACCGTGCCGGTCCCGCCGATGATCAGGGTCCGTGCGTCGTCCATGGTGATCCTCCTCGTCTGCTCCATCGGTGCCAGGCGCAGGCCCGCAGCCGTCGGCCGAGGAAGGGTGTCGTCGGCAGACGCGTCACGGACGACGGCGATGACCTGCTCGAGCACCGCCGCCGAGGGGGTCCCGCTCGGCGGTTCGATCGATTCGCTCGCCACGACGCTACGCCGCACGCGGGAGTCGGATCCCACGGCCCCGCGCCCCGGTACCCTGCGCCCTGCTTGCGGCACGCTGAGCTACCGCCTCAGTCAGCTGGCAATTCCCACTTGCTTATACGTCCGGAGCGTTGTCGTGAAACTCTACTCGCGTTTGATCATCGGACATCTGTTCGCCCAGTTCAAATTCCCCGCGCCGCACTATCGCTAATACGGGGGCCGGTACACCCATTCTCGAAGCCGTCGTCTGCAGAGATGCCCTCAAATAGGGATATACGGCATAAAACGCAACCTCCTGCGCAAACTCTGATTTGATATCATCGCTGATCTGACACTTGTGAGGCAATCCGTAGCGAGCTTGCATGTCCGCTATAAATTCGTTCCCCGCGCGGTCGTCAAATACGATTCGAAATCGAAAAGCAATCCCATAGTGATCAGACCCGGAGAGCTCCGTGACGCCCATGAGATTGCGAATCTTCGGCTTTAACTCATCCGACTGCGCAGCCTCATTGTCGGTGTTGTCAAACTCGTTCGAATCTCGCGCAATGCGACGGCCTCGCTCCTCGTAGACATACATATCGTCGAGCTCTACAAGGTTGACTAGTTCGACGACATCACTCACAACGTGAGGCGTGGGGCCACTACCCGGCAAGAGCAAAATCCGACTTCTTGCTGTTTGCGGCGGAGTAGGTGCCAGCTCGGGTACTCGTAGAACGAGGATTGGTAATAAAACCGGACACGGTAGTCCACGTAAACAAAGAAGACAGAGAGGCATCTATCGGTCGCACAGAATGCTCGACAACGACGTTAAGGGCGTGAGCGTAGCGCCTAATGGTGGCAAGCTTCGGCTCAGACGCCCCGCTCTCGAAGCTCGACACAGTGGCTTGACTGACGCCCATAAGTGCGCCTAGCTGCTCCTGGCTCAAGGACCGGTGCTCACGTACGCGACGAAGAGTGTCGATCAGATCGACGTCCGCCTCGGCGAGCAGGCGCGCAAGACGCTCAGAGTCGGTCTCGGTACCAGTGTCGAACTCGTCAGTCGGCGAGTCGCGAGTAGATTCGGGCTCAAAGTCATGGTATGCCGGGGACATAGACTGCACTCTATACCGAGTTGGTCAACGGTTGACAAGACTTGCCCCACCCCAGGAGCTGGTCCGGCCAGAATGATACCTTGATCGGGCAATTTGTAGCTCCGAGTCTTGATGCGCTCGGACTGTCGCCGGGTCGGAGAGATTCTTCAGGTGAACATGAAGACCAACGATCGTCGTACCCCCTGGTTGCCGGAGCCGAACGGGCTCGACGTGGTAGACCCGTACATGCGCTTCGAGACTCTCGCCGTACTCCACCATAGCTCGAAGCTCGAAGACATCCAGGTCTGTGACCGACTGCATCGGCCCCTTGACATGGCGTACAGGAACAAGTCGACCTTGCACCAGCGCACGACCACGGGCGCGAAACTCACCCACTAATCGGTCAATATCACCGGAGGGAAGCCCTTCCGCGGCTGCAAGCTCTCGAATTTCGGTCACGAGGTTCCGGCCCTCGCGGAGCGGATACCAATGGTAGTGGATTGGCGCGAGGGCAGGATTAGTGCAAGCAGACGTAGATCCGTCGTTGGTCGAAGTCTGGGGCACAGATGTACCCTAGCCTCCACCTCCGACTCCGACCAGCGGCATAGGGCCATGAGGGTCCCCATCGGCCCCTCCTGATCAGAGTATGAAAACCGCGTTGACGCTCGCAAAGGCTTCTGGTGATCGCCGCGCCGATGCCCCCGGCTGGCATGCAAGCTTTGTCGCCGCGTACCCCCGCCACGCTGCCTCATAGGCGCGCCGTCAGCACAAGGACATGAAGGTTCGAGGACCTGCGAGGGAGGAGGCGTTAGCCCGGCCAGGAAGACATCGCGACTGGTCTTGCCCCGCCGCCAGGCGCGGCCGCCTCAGGCGGTCGGCATCCGCAGCAGCGCGCCCTGCTCCCGGCAGGTGGCCGCGGCGATCGCCATGCAGGTGCGCAGCATCGCCTCGCCGTCCGCGGGCGTCAGCGGCGCACCCCGACGCGCGATGGCGTCGGCCGCGGCGGCGAGGCACGCGTCCCCGGCGCCCATGGTGTCGACGATGGGCCGCGGATCCGGCGCGATGCCCGCCGCGACCACCTCGCCGCCCTCGAGCTGCACCGACGCGCCGCGCGCGCCCTCGGTCGCGAGCACGAGGCGGCTGCCCGCGTCGTGGAGCGCCGCGCGCGCGTCGGCGAGCGCGCCCAGGCCGAGCAGCGCGGTGTCGTCGTCGCCGATCTTCACGAGCAGCGACTCCGCGGCCGCGCGCGCGAACCCGTCGCGGAAGCGGGCGGCGTCGTGGAGCATGCCGGCGCGGGGGTTCGGGTCGACGAGGAGGCGCTCGCGCGGATCCCGCACGGCGGCCAGCAGCTCGTCGGCCTGCTCGTGGTCGTCGTAGGGGAAGCAGCTGACGACCACGAGCGATGCGGCATCCAGCGCCGCCCGCTCCGCCTCGCCGATGCGCACGCGCCGGTTCCACGCGGCCTCGTTGAAGGAGTAGCGCGGCTCGCCGTCCTCGCGCTCGCTCACGGCGACGGAGGTCCCCGACAGCCCGACGGTGGCGATGAGCTCCACCCCGTGCGCGTCGAGCTCGGCGCGGATGCGGTCGCCGTGCGCGTCGCCGCCGACCATCGCGATGAGCTGCACGCGGTGGCCGAGGATCGCGAGGCCGACGGCGACGTTGAGCGCGGCCCCGCCGACGAAGGCGGTCTCCTCGCCGTCCTCGCGGAGCAGGTCGATCAGGGCGTCGCCGACGACCACGATGGGCTGGTCATGCATTTCGGGGGACCTCTCCGGAGCCTCGGACGATGAGCGTGGTGGGGACGACGACGGTCTGCGCGGGGCCCTCGTCCCCGTCGAGCCGGGCGAAGACGCGCTCGGCCGCGGCGTGGCCGATGCCCGACGGATCCTGCGCGATCACGGTCACGGCCGGATCCAGGAGGGCCGCCATCGGCAGGTCGTCGAAGCCGACGAGCGCGATGCGCCGGTGGGCCCCGTGCCGCCGGAGGGCCGTGATGACGCCGATGGTGATGAGGTTCTGCCCGCTGACGATCGCGGTCGGCGGCTCGGGCAGGGCGAGCAGGCGCTCCGCGAGCGCCTCGGCCACGCGCTCGTCCCACGCGCCGTCGAGGACGAGCTCGGGCAGCACGGGCAGCCCGCGGCGCTGCATCTCCTGGACGAAGCCGCGCTCGCGCTCCCGCGCCGTGAAGATCTCCGGCCGGTCCCCGAGGAACGCGATGCGGCGGTGGCCCTGGTCGGCGAGGTGCGCGACGGCCCGGGAGATGCCGGCCGCGTTGTCGACGATGACCGCGTCGGCCTCGAGCCCCGCGGGCACGCGGTCGACGAACACGAGCGGGGTGCCGCGCGACGCCGCGACGCCGAGGTAGGCCTGGCTGGGCGCGATGGTGGTGAGGATGAGCCCGTCGACCCGTCGGGCGAGGAACGCGTCGACGGAGGAGCGCTCGCGCTCGGGGTCGTCGTCGAGGCTCGAGGCGAAGACGGCGACCCGTCGCTCCTTGGCCACCTCCTCGACGGCCCGGTGCACGGCGCCCGAGAACGGGTTGGCGACGCTGCCGACGAGCAGGCCGAGCGTGTTGGTGCGCCGGTCGGCGCGGCGCAGGTTGCCGGCGTGCAGATCCGGCTGGTACTGCAGCTGCTCCACCGCCGCCTGCACCCGGGCGGTCATCTCCGCGGAGACGTTCGCCTCGCCGTTGACGACCCGCGACACCGTCTTGAGGCCCACGCCCGCGAGCCGGGCCACGTGCTTCATCGTGGGTCGGCGCGCGTCCGAGGAGGAGCCGGGCGGGGATGACAACGGTGTCACGAATGGGTCTCACTCTCTGCGCAGTGGCTTGACCTTACCGGGTCGCACCCGCTAGACCTCTACCTGACAACGTTGTCGGGAGTGCGCTCCCACCCGAAGGACAGGATCCATCAATGACGAACCGATCCCCGCGCTTCGTGCGCACCATCGCCCTCGGCTCCGCGGCCCTCATCGCCGCCGCCGGGCTCACCGGCTGCTCCAGCTCGAGCGGCGGATCCGGATCCGGCGGCAGCGGCGGATCCGGCGACATCGGCGTCTCGCTCATCGTGAAGACGACCACGAACCCCTTCTTCGTCGCGATGCAGGACGGCGCAAAGGACGCCGCGGCGAAGGACGGCATCGACCTCACGCTCGCGGCCGGCAAGGAGGACGGCGACGAGGACACCCAGATTCAGGCCATCGAGAACGCCATCTCGAAGGGCGACAAGGGCATCCTCATCACCCCGAACGGCCCGTCCGTGGTCGACGCGATCCAGAAGGCCCGCGACGCCGGCCTCTTCGTCATCGCGCTCGACACCGCGCCCGACCCCGCCGACTCCGTCGACATCACGTTCGCCACCGACAACTTCGCCGCGGGCGAGTCCATCGGCAAGTTTGCCGCCGCGCAGCTCGACGGGAAGAAGGCGACCATCGCCCTCCTCGACCTCTACGACGACAAGGCCGTCTCGGTCGACTACAACCGCGACCAGGGCTTCCTCACCGGCATGGGCATCGACGTCGCGGACAAGACGAAGAACGGCGACGAGGCCAAGACCGGCGACTACAGCGGCGGCGACTACGAGATCGTCGGCAACGAGGCCACGCAGGGCGCCGAGGACGGCGGCCGCACGGCGATGGAGACGCTGCTGTCGAAGGACCCCGACATCAACGTCGTCTACACGATCAACGAGCCCGCCGCGTTCGGCGCGTACCAGGCGCTCCAGGCCGCGGGCAAGGAGAAGGACGTCGTCCTCGTCTCGGTCGACGGCGGATGCGCGGGCGTGAAGAACGTCAAGGAGGGCGTCATCGGCGCCACCGCGCAGCAGTACCCGGTGAAGATGGCGCAGCTCGGCGTCGAGGCCATCGCGCAGCTCGCGAAGGACGGCACCAAGCCCGCCACGAGCGCCGGCCTCGACTTCTTCGACACCGGATCCGCGCTCGTCACCGACACCCCCGTCGACGGCCTCGAGAGCATCACGGCCGACGACGCCGCGACGAAGTGCTGGGGCGAGTGACCGTGAGCCGGACGACCGCCCACACGAACCCGCCCACCTCCGCGCTCGACCTCGCCAACGAGTTCCTCGACCGGCGCACGCCCCTCGACCGGATCCGCGGGGTGCTCCACCGCTACCCCGCCGTCAGCCCCGCCGTCGTGCTGGTCCTCGCGATCATCGTGTTCGGCCTGCTCAACGACCGCTTCCTCGATCCCGCCAACCTGTCGCTGGTGACGCAGCAGGTCGCCGTGGTCGGCACGCTCGCCGTGGCGCAGACGCTGATCATCCTCACCGCGGGCATCGACCTCTCGGTCGGCGCGGTCATGGTGCTCACCTCGATGGTCATCGCGCAGACCGCCAGCCAGAACGGGCTGCCGGCACCGGCGGCGCTCGTCGCCGGGCTCGTCGTGGGCCTCGCGGCCGGCGCGTTCAACGGCCTGCTCGTGACGCGGCTGCGGCTCCCCCCGTTCATCGTCACGCTCGGGACGCTGAACATCTTCGTGGCGCTCACGCTCCTCTACTCCAACGGCGCGACCGTCCGCGGCGTGGACATGCCGGCCGCGCTCTCCTGGACGGGACGCACGTTCGACCTCGCCGGGGTGAAGATCAGCTTCGGCGTGGTGCTCATGCTCGTGCTCTACGTGCTTGTGGCCTTCATCCTCGGCAAGACGGCGTGGGGCCGGCACGTGTACGCGGTCGGCGACGACAAGGAGGCGGCTCGCCTCGCGGGCATCAGCGTCAACCGGGTGCTCATGAGCGTGTACCTCGCGGCGGGGGCGATCCTCGCGGTCGGTGCCTGGATCGCGATCGGCCGCAGCAACGCCGCCAGCCCGAACGCGGGCGCCGACCTCAACCTCGACTCCATCACCGCGGTCGTCATCGGCGGCACGAGCCTCTTCGGCGGACGCGGCACCGTGTGGGGCACGCTCCTCGGCGCGCTCATCGTGGGCGTGTTCCGCAACGGGCTCTCGCTCGCGGGGCTGGACGTGCTGTACCAGACCCTCGCGGTGGGCGTCCTCATCATCGTGGCGGTCTCCGTCGACCAGTGGATCCGAAAGGTGCGCAAGTGACCCTCACCGACCCCGCGGGGAGCACCCCCGCCGCGACCCGCACGCCCGTGCTCGAGGCGAAGCGGCTCGTGAAGACGTTCGGCCGCGTCGTCGGCCTCGACGGCGTCAGCCTCGAGCTGTTCCCCGGCGAGGTGCTCGCGATCATCGGCGACAACGGCGCCGGCAAGTCGACGCTCATCAAGTGCCTCACGGGAGCGGAGACGCCCGACGAGGGCGAGCTGTTCCTCGACGGCGAGCCCGTGTCGTTCAAGCGGCCGCAGGACGCCCGGGCCGCCGGGATCGAGACGGTGTACCAGAACCTCGCCGTCTCGCCCGCGCTCGACGTGGCGTCGAACCTCTACCTCGGGCGGGAGAAGCGGAAGAAGGGGATCCTCGGATCGGTCTTCCGAATGCTCGACACGGCCGGCATGCGCCGCGACGCCAAGGCGGAGCTGACCGAGCTCGGCATCTCGACGCTGCAGGACGTGACCGTGCCCGTCGAGAACCTGTCCGGCGGGCAGCGGCAGGCGGTCGCCGTGGCGCGTGCCGCGGCGTTCGGGTCGAAGGTCGTGGTGCTCGACGAGCCCACCGCGGCGCTCGGCGTGCGCGAGTCGAACCAGGTGCTGGAGCTGGTGCGGAACCTGCGCGACCGGGGCATCCCGGTGATCCTCATCAGCCACAACATGCCGCAGGTGTTCGAGGTCGCCGACCGGATCCACATCCAGCGGCTCGGCAAGAAGGCGGCCACCATCACGCCGCAGTCGCACTCGATGACCGACGCCGTCGCGATCATGACGGGCGCGGCCACGGCATGACCGCCACGGTGCTGTACGCGGAGTTCACGGCGCTGCCCGGCCACGAGGAGCAGGTCGCGCGGATGATCGCGGACCTCGCCGAGCTGGTGCGCGCCGAGCCGGGGAACGTCGTGTTCGAGCCGTATCGGCGGGTGGAGGATCCGGCGCGCTTCGTGGTGCACGAGGTCTACCGCGACGAGGCCGCGTTCCAGGCGCACATCGGGGCGTCGTACGGGGCCGACTTCAACGCCGCGCTCGGGCCGCTGATCGTGGAGGACGGGTCGCAGCTCACGTTCCTCGCGCCCGTCTGACGAGCGCCGCACCGTCCCCGCGGCCGCCCGGCGTCTCGTCGCGCCGGGCGGCCGCGGCCGAGGTCGTGCGCCGCGGGTGCGGCTGCGGGGGCCGGTGCGGGTGCGCGCTCGGCCGGCCCGCGGATCAGCGCGCCGAGTACCCGCCGTCCACCAGGTGGTAGCTGCCCGAGATGAAGGACGCGTCGTGGCTGAGGAGGAACAGCACGAGGGCCGCGACCTCCGTGTCCGTGCCGAGGCGGCCCGTCGCGTGCTGGCTCTCGAGGTACGCCAGGGCGTCGGCCGAGAGGGATGAGCGCACAAGCGGGGTGTCGATGAAGCCGGGGCCGACCGCGTTGGTGCGCACGCCGCGCGCCGTGTACTCGAGCGCCGCGACCTTGGTGAGGCCGACGAGGGCGTGCTTGCTCGCGACGTAGGCGGCGCTCTGCGCGAAGCCGACGGATCCGAGCACCGAGCTCATGTTGACGACCGCGCCGCCGCCCGCCGCCACCATCGCGGGCAGCTGGTAGCGGAGGCCGTAGAAGACGCCGTCGAGGTCGACCGCGCGGGTGCGGTCCCACGCGGCGATGTCGTAGTCGCCGATGTCGGCGGCCGGCGCGCTGATGCCGGCGTTGTTCACGGCGAGGTGCAGGGCGCCGTAGGTCGTGACGGCGTGCGCGACGGCGGCCTCGGAGTCCTCCGCCTTCGAGGTGTCCTGGCGGAACGCGGTGGCGGTGCCGCCCGCGGCCTCGATCTCGGCGACGACCCGCTCAGCCGCCTCCAGCTGGATGTCGGTGACGACGACCGATGCGCCCTCCGCGGCGAGCGCCCGGGAGATCGCGGCGCCGATGCCGCTGCCGCCGCCTGTCACGAGAGCGGTCTTCGTGTCGAACCTGGCCATGGGGATCCTCCTCGGGTCTGAGCGGCACGGATCCGCGCCGTGGCTCGACGGTACGCCCGCGCGATCCGTCCATCCCCGGTTCACCCCGCGTCCACCCGGGCGTCGGGGGCGTGCCCGGGGGCGCCAATACCTTTCAAGCGTGATGCGTCCGCCGTGCCCGGTGGAGACGCCCGAGATCGATGGAGACCCCACATGACCCTCACCCGTGAGACCCACCACCGGCTGCTGCCGATCCTGTCCCGCGATCCGCACGCCCGCGGCAAGCGCAGCACCGTCACCTGCCACCTCAAGTGCGACGACGCGTGCACGAAGCCCGTGCCCAACGTCACCGACAACTCCTACTTCCGCGACATCGCCGGCCGCGCCCTCTCGCGCCGCACGCTGCTCGGCGGCGCGGGCGCCGGTGCCCTCGCGATCCTCGTGGCGCAGAACGCCGCGGCCCCCGGCGCCGAGGCAGCGGCCGCGCAGGCCGCGTCGAAGCTCCCCTTCACGGCGATCACGCCCGTCGACGCCGCGGTCGACCAGTTCACCGTGCCGACCGGATACCGCTGGGCGCCGATCATCCGCTGGGGCGACCCGCTCTTCAGCTACGCCGACGACTTCGACGCCGACAACCAGACGGCCAAGCTCGCGTCGCGCCAGTTCGGCTACAACAACGACTACCTCGACATCATCCCGATCAACTCGCGGAACAAGGAGGCGCTCCTCGTCGCCAACCACGAGTACACGAACGAGAACATCATGTTCCCGCCCGCGGCCGACGACGCCGAGCTCGCCGAGCAGCGCCGCATCGGCAAGGCGTCGCACGGCATGTCGGTCGTCGCGCTCCGCCGGAAGACCGTCGGCCAGCCGTGGACGTACACGATCGGCCACCAGAAGAACCGCCGCATCACCGCGGACACGCCCTTCACCGTGACCGGGCCCGCCGCCGGATCCGCGTCGCTCCGCACGAAGGACGACCCGAAGGGCACGCGGATCCTCGGCACGCTCGGCAACTGCGCCGGCGGCACCACCCCGTGGGGCACCGTGCTCTCCGGCGAGGAGAACTTCAACGGCTACTTCCGCACCCCCGGCACCAGCGTCGCCGACAAGCGCTACGGCCTCGCCGACAAGGCGACGACCCGCGGCTGGGAGGAGATCGACCCCCGCTTCGACGCCCGCAACGCCGGCTACGAGAACGAGCCCAACCGCTTCGGCTGGATCGTCGAGGTCGACCCGTTCGAGCCCGGCGAGGCGCCCGTCAAGCACACCGCTCTCGGCCGCTTCAAGCACGAGGGCGCCAACGTGATCCTCGGCAAGAGCGGCCACGTCGCCGCGTACATGGGCGACGACGAGCGCTTCGACTACCTCTACAAGTTCGTCTCGCACGACACGATGGTCGTGGGCACCTCGCGCCAGGACCGCCGCACGAACAAGCAGCTCCTCACGCGCGGCGCGCTGTACGTGGCGCGCTTCACGGGCGACTCGCCCGTCGCGGAGATCACGGGCACCGGCCAGCTCCCGTCCGACGGCCAGTTCGACGGCATCGGACAGTGGATCCCGCTCGTGGTCGACGGCGTCTGCCAGGTCCCCGGCTTCACCACCGAGCAGGCGCTCGTCAACACGCGCCTGGTCGCCGACGCCGCCGGCGCCACGAAGATGGACCGCTGCGAGGACGTGCAGCCTAGCCCCGTCACCGGCAAGATCTACGTCGCCTGCACCAACAACACCGACCGCGGCAAGGCCGGCAAGGAGGGCGCCACGGAGATGAACCCGCGGACGACCAACCGCGACGGCCACATCGTGGAGATCACCGAGGACGGCGGCGACGCCCGCTCGACGACCTTCTCCTGGAACCTGCTGCTCGTCGCGGGCGACCCGGCGAAGAACGAGTCCACCTACTTCGCGGGCTTCCCGAAGGACAAGGTCTCGCCCATCAGCTGCCCGGACAACGTCGCGTTCGACTCCGAGGGCAACCTCTGGATCTCGACCGACGGCGCCCCGAGCACCATCGGCCTCAACGACGGCCTGTTCAAGGTGCCGGTCGAGGGCGCCGAGCGCGGCCACGTGCAGCAGTTCCTCTCCGTGCCCACCGAGGCGGAGACCTGCGGCCCGGTCGTGCACGACACCGAGGGCATGGTGTTCGTCGCGGTGCAGCACCCGGGCGAGGACGGCTCGTTCGCCGAGCAGCACTCGTTCTTCCCCGACTACGTGCCGGCCGGCGTCACCCCGCCGAAGGGCGCCTGGCGCGGACCGCGCCCGTCGGTGATCCAGGTGTGGCGCGGCTGACGAGGAGAGCTGCTCACGGGGTGACCCGCTGAGCTGATCGGGGGGCCGATCGGAGGGCCGGGGCGTGCGTGCGCCCCGGCCCTCGAGCGTGTCGGTCCCCGTGCATGGCCGATCGCCGTGCGCGGCCCGTCGTCCACCGCGGCCGGGGCTAGCGTCGGATCATGACCGAGCGTCCCCAGGATCCCGACGACACGGCGGCGGCCGACGCGGCGATCGAGGCGGAGCGGTGGCTGGTCGTGGACGGGCGGCGGTGGCCGCGCACGGATCCGTCGCTGCCGACCGAGCTGGTCGACGCGCTGAAGTCCCACCTCGGCCGCGGGCGCTCGGGGGTCCGCACGGCGAAGCGCGCGGACGACGACGCCGCGGTGACGGCGGCCCGGGAGCGGGTGAGCCTCGCGAAGCACGGCCTCGGCGAGCGCGGCCCGCGCTGGTGGGACGAGCCGGAGGACGCACGCCTCGAGCGGGCGCGCGAGGCGCTGCGGGCCTTGGACGCGCTCGACGCGCCCTCCGCCTGACGCGCGCGCGCCGCCCACCCGCGGGCCAGGCTGGAGGCATGCAGCTCTTCTCCGCGCTCCCCCTCGTCCGCGCCCGGCAGATCGCGGCCGACACCGCGGCGCTCGCGGGCATCGTCGTGTCGGTGCTGGTGGGGATCGCGGTGGCCGCCCTCATCCGCCCGCTCGGCGACCTCGGCCGCAGCATGGAGGAGTCGGGCACGCGGCTCAGCGGATCCATGACCGACGCGGCCGACGCGCTCGGCCGCCTCCCGCTCGTGGGCGACGCCGCGCGCGGGCCGTTCGAGGACGCGAGCGGGATCGGATCCGGCCTCGTGCAGGCGGGTCGCGACCAGCAGTCGCTCGTCGGGACCATCGCGCTCGTGCTCGGACTCCTCGTCGCGCTCGTGCCGATCGCGTTCATCGTGCGGCACTGGCTGCTGCGGCGCATCTCGTTCGTGCGCCGCGCGGCCGCCGCCCGATCGCTCGCCGCGACGCCCGGCGGCACCGAGCTGCTCGCGCTGCGGGCCCTGTCGTCGCGGAAGCCCGCGTCGCTCCTGAAGGCGCACCCGGATCCGGTCGCCGCCTGGCGCGCCGGCGACCCGCGCGTGGTGCGGCAGCTCGCCGACCTGGCGCTCCGCGACGCGGGGGTGTCGGCGGGGCGGTGACGCGGCGCGCTCGTCCGGCGTGACGGACGCCCGCAGAGGGAGCATCCTCGGAAGCATGTCGCCTCTCCTCCTCGCCGGTCTCGCCGGCCTGCTCTCCGGGCTGTCGCTCGTCGTCGGATCCCTCGTCGCGTGGTTCGTGAAGGTGCCGCGCGAGGTCGTCGCGCTCGTGATGGCGTTCGGGGCCGGCGTGCTCATCTCGGCGCTGTCGTTCGACCTGGTCGACGAGGCGGCGGAGAGCGGCGGCGTGATCCCCACGCACGGCGGCTTCGTCGCGGGTGCGGTGGTCTACGTGGTGCTCGACCAGATCCTCGAGCACGGCGGGTTCCGCCGGAAGCACCATGGGAAGTCGGGCGGCGGAGGCGGCACCGGCGTGGGCATCGCGCTCGGCGCCCTCCTCGACGGCGTGCCCGAGACGGCCGTGCAGGGCCTCAGCCTCACGGGCGGCGGGGCGCTGAGCATCGGCGTGCTCGTGGCGGTCGTCATCTCGAACTTCCCCGAGGGCATGTCGAGCACGGCCGACCTCAAGCAGTCAGGCCGGAGCGCGCGCTACGTCTTCGGGCTCTGGACCTCCATCGCCGTGATCTGCGCGCTGTCCTCGCTCGGCGGGTACGCGCTGCTCGGCGGCCTGCTGGAGAGCGGGCAGTCGGTCGTGATGGCGTTCGCGGCCGGCGCGATCCTCGCGATGATCTGCGACACGATGATCCCCGAGGCCTTCCGCAAGGCGCAGGCGCTCACCGGGCTCGTGACGGTGCTCGGGTTCGTGGCGAGCTACGCGGTGCACCAGGCGGGGTGAGGCGGCTGATCGGAGCAGGCGACCGGTGATCGCGGGATCAGGCGTCGGCGTCCGCGGGCCGGTCGCGCGGCGACACGTTGAAGCGATGCAGCAGGGCCGCGAGCTGCTCGACGTCGGCCGTGTCCCACGCGTGGAGGCGGTTCTGCAGGCGCTCGCGCGTGCCCTTCCGCACCAGCTCGAGGCGCTCCTCGGCGAGCGGCGTGAGGGTGAGGATCGTGGAGCGGCGGTCCTCGGGATCCGGCTCGTCCTGCACGTAGCCGGCCTCGCGCAGCACGCGCAGGTGCCGGCTCACCGAGCTCTTGTCCATGAGGAGGCCCGCCGCGACGGCGCCGGCGGACGCGGGTCCGTCGGTGCGGATCCAGCGGGCGACGGCGAAGGCGCCGGGTTGGAGGTCGGGGTCGAAGACGGCGGCCTCCTCGACGCGCAGCGACCGGATCGACATGAGCAGCGCGCCGAGCTCGGTGGCGACGGACGAGACGGCGGCGGGTCGGCCCTGCGCGGGCGGCGCGGCACCGGGTCGATGGATCACCAGGCGACCCTAACGGACGCGGATCACGGTGTCCGGAACGTGCTGCGCCCGGCGGTGGACGTGGCCAGCTCGAGCACGGCGAATCCGGAAGCGGGCGCGAGCGCGTCGACGAGCCCGATCCGCAGGGCCGTGACCTCGTACTCCGCGCTCGTGTCCGGCGGCACGGCGGGCAGGGCGGTCGCGCCGGGAGGCGCGCCCGGCTGATCCGGCTGCACGTTGACCATGAGCGACACCACGCTCGGCAGCGGGTTCACGACCGCCGCGACGGCGGTGACGAGCCGCGCGGACAGCCCGGCGAGGGTCGCGCCGAGGGTCGTGACGGGCGCGGTCAGGGCGTTCGTCACGGTGCTGACGATCGGCGCGACCAACCCGGTCGTGAGGCTGCCGTCGAGGAGGGCGCCGAGGGCCAGCGGGCTGTTCACGCCCAGCAGGGTGCCGAGCAGCGCGTTGACCGCCGCCCCCACGAGGCCGCTCGTCGGCAGGACGGTGGGCGTCACCGCGATCGGCACCGTGCCGGCCGCGAGCTGCGCGAGGGTGCCGTCGAACTGCACCGCCAGGCGGAGGATCTCCGCGGTCGTGAGGCCGAGGCCGGCCACCGACACCGTCGCGGAGATGACCGTCGACACGTCGATGACGATCCGGACGCCCTGCAGGGCCGTCGTCATGGCGGCGCGGATCTCCGCGGAGCGCGCGTCCACCAGCGCCCCGACCCGCGCCGACACCGCGTTCAGCAGCGCGGCGTCGACCACGATCTCGCTGTTGGGGCCGAGGCCGTTGAGCCCGCCGGGGCCGGATCCGAGGAGCGCCGCGAGGTCGACCCGCACGGTGCCGGTGACGAGGTCGACCACGACCGTCCCGTCGGCGCTGCGGAGCGGATGGGTGAGGAGCGGCGCCACGGCGGTGGCCGCCGCATCCACCCCGGTGACCGTGATGGTCCCGGTGAGGGCTCCGAGGCCGAGGGTCTTGACGAGGGCGCCGATCCGCGCCGTGATGAGCTGGCCGACGAGGCCCGTCGTGCCGGACAGCGACGTCGCCGCCGCGGGCAGGGCGGTCGCGGTCGTCGTGTTCACGGCCGAGGTGAGGCCGCTGACCGCGGGGCTCGCCACGCGGAGGTCGAGCCCCGCGATGCCGTAGTCGCGCGTGACGCCGGACACGGATCCGTCGCCCCAGACGTCGCTCTCCCGCGCGGCGCACCAGTCGAGCGTGGACCGGGACGCGACCGCGCCGACCGCCAGGGACGCGTCGGTCACGTCGGTGACGGCGGGGAGCACCCGGCCGAGGCTGATGGTGGCGCGTCCCGGGAGCGACGCGGGCGGGGTGCCCGAGGTCACGCCCACGCCGCCGGAGTCGCTGACGAGGCCGCTCGCGCCGGTGGCGACGCCCGTCTCGGAGACGCGCGCGTACTGGTTCAGCGCGCCCGCGGATCCAGCGGGGAGGCCCAGGGAGAGGCCGGAGAGGTCGAGCGCCGCCGCGCCGGCGACCGCCGTGACGGCGAGCGGGTTCGCGAACACGCCGGGTCCGAGCACCCGGGCGCTCGCGGGGGTCACCTGGGCGCCCGCCGCCTGGTCGTCGATCGCGGTCAGGCCCTGGACGCCCGCGACGGTGTCGAGGTCGAGTGTCAGCAGGTTGCCGTCGAGGAAGCGGGAGGACGCGCGGGTGGTGTAGCCGGTGTCGACGCCGCAATCGACGGTCTCCGTGGCGACGCGCTCGTGGGTCCACTCCCGGTCGGTCCAGGCGGCGGCGACGGGCACGAGTCCCGGGGTCACGCTGCCGGCCACGAGGGCGACGGCGACGGCGGCCGCGACGAGGGCGGCGCGGCGCGGGAGCCGCGGATCGCGCGAGCGGCGCGGCTGGGCGGGCTCCGCCCGTCGGCCCGTGTGCCGCCCGAGCCCGTGTCGCGCGCTCATGCGCGGGCGTCCGGGTCGGTCGCGGTCGCGGTCGCGGTCGCGACCACCGCGGCCGCGCGCTCGCGTCGCGTGCCTGCTCCGCGCGTCATGAGCCCCAGGCCCAGCGCGCCGAGCCCGATCAGGAGGAGGGCCCCGATGTCGGCGGTGCCGCCCGTGCGCGGCAGGACTCCTCCGGCGACCGGCCCGACCTCGGGATCGCCTCCGCTCGCGGTGACGCCGACCGCGATCGTGCCGGTCCGCCCCATCAGCCGCTCGTCCCCGCTGCGCGAGGAGTCGATGGTCGAGGTCAGCAGCAGGTGCTCACCCCGGGCGGCGGTGATGTCGGGCAGGGGCATCGCGGCGGGCCCGTCACGGAACGCCGAGAGCGGCGTCGGCGGCAGGACGGGCACGGATCCGACCGAGCAGACCGGAGCGGCATCGGGTGCCGCTCCCGGCGGGACCGCCCACTCGCGGTCGCACCGGTCGAGCTGCAGGAGCACGCCGGGGTCGATCTCGGACAGGTCGCCGACAGAGCGGATCCGCACGTCGAGCGCACCCCGTTCCTCGTCGCGGAGGGTCGCGTGGATGATCCAGTGCCCCTGCTCCCCCGGCGCGACGTCGAGCATGTCGGATCTCCAGTCGGTCGCGAGCGTGAGGTGGCCCGGCAGCCCGGTGTCGTGGAACCGCATCAGCCCGACCGCAGCGCGGCCGCCGATGAGGAGGAGACCCGCCACGAGCGCGACGACGGCGGCGGCCGAGAGCAGGACGCGGAGCGGCGGGCGGCGGGCCGACGTCGCGGCACCCGCGTCAGCGCGCACGATGGGCCGAGCGTCGTGCCCGGACCGGCGCGCCGGCCGGGGCGGTGGTCCGCGGGCCGCCTGCGCGGGGCCACGACGTGCCGACTAGCAGCAGCACCGCGCCGCCGAGCCCGGCGACGAGCAGGGGCATGTGCAGGAGCCGACTGGCGTACCCGAGGTACGGCGCACCGATGAGGACGCGGTCGGCCTCCGTCACGACGTACGGCGACGGGTCGACGCTCGCGTTGGCGTCGCCCTGCAGCACGAGCTCGCGGGCGGCCGGGTCGGCGGGATCCACCCCCGGCGAGAGCGCGTCGACCGCGCCCGTGACCGGGCCGACCTCCACGATGCGGTGCGTGACCGGCAGCTCGTACCCCGGCCGGGGCACCTTCACCACGTCGCCCACGTGCAGCTCGGCGGCGGGCACGCGGTCGAGCGTGATCGCCACCGAGCCGGTGGGCAGCGTAGGGGCCATGGATCCGGTCATGAGCACCACGAGCGACAGGCCGAGCACACGCGACAGGACGGTCCAGGCGATGACCGCGAGGCCGGCGAGGCCCGCGAGGGTGATCACCGCGTCCCGCACCCGCACGCAGGCTGGCCGCCGCGGTCGGGCGCGTGCCCGGGCCGCGTCGACGGCCTCGCGGCGGGCGGCGGCGAGCGCCTCCGCCCGCGTCGCCGTGTCCTGCGCTGTCATGTCGGGGATCCGTCGCTGGCTAGACCGACGTGCCGATGAACTCCCACGCGGGGGTCACGGCGCGACCCTGGAGCACGTCGACCGTGGCGCCGGCGGGCAGCACGGGCGCGGCCGGGAGCGTGACCTCGAAGCAGTAGTACTGCGTCGATCCGCTGTCGGCGGCGAGCGCCTGCGCCGCGGTGCCCTGCGCGGCGTCGAGCGAGCCGGACGCGATGATCGTGCCCGTGGTGAACGCGGCGGCGTCGCACGTGGTCGCGGTGGCCGACACCGCGACGCGGAGGGTGAGCGCGGCGAGCAGCAGGCCGTCCGGGTCCTCGGCCTCGAGGCCCGCACCCTCGGCGGGGACGGCGTCCTGCAGCGTCAGGGCGGCCCCGACGGATCCGTCGATCGTGCGGAGCGCGACCGGTGCGTACACGGAGGTGCCGGGGCTGAGCGTGAGGGCGCCGGGCGCGAACGCGAGGTCCTGGCCGGGGTTCGTCTCGAACTGCCCGAACGCCGCGGGGTCGAACGGCACGGAGACGTTCTGCTCCACCTCGAACGTGCCCGTGCCGACGCCCGGGCCGCTGCCGTCCGCGTTGCCGCCGAACACCCACTCGGTGTCGGTCCAGGCCGCGAGCGTCGCGGTGATCCCGAGGCCGAGCACGAGTCCTCCGGAGAGGAACGCCATCGTCTTGGTGCGCTGCGTCATGCGCGAGCGCTCTGCGTGAAGTGCCATGTCCGTGTTCCCCCTGATCGCGCGGGTCGCGCATCCTGTCCCGGACGGCCCGCCCCAACGTCGGCCGGATCCGGACGACAGGCTGAAGGTAGGACCGCCGCCCCGCTCCGGGACCCGCCCGCCCGCGACGCCGGTAGTCGGGGCGCCGATCACCAGTGGTCCCGTGCCGCGCGGCACGGACTACCGGGACGGCGACTGTGCCCCGATCGAGGGGCCGGGGACGATGCGCGGGGGCCGGGCGCGGGGGCGCCCCTGGTAGCCTCGTCCGCGCAGGCGGGGACGACGAAGGCGAGCCACATGACCGACGACACGCAGGACACCGGCCACCGCGACGGTGGGGCGTCCGAGCCTCCCCTCCTCAGCCGCAGGGAGCTGCGCCGCCGCCAGCAGGAGATGGAGCGCACCTCCGCCGAGCCGTCGGGCGACGCGCACCGCTGGGTGGATCCGTTCCCCGCCGTGCCGCGCACCTCCGAGGGCGGCCTGTTCGGACCCGACCGCGTGCGCCTCGGCGCCGCCCCCGTCGAGGTCGAGGCTCCTGAGGACGAGGCTCCCGAGGTCGACGGTCCCGAGGACGACGCCGAGGCGACGGATCCCGAGCACGACGAGGAGGTCATCGTCGGCACGCACGCCTTCGACGAGCTGTTCGACGACGCCGAGGACGACGACGTGGATCCCGAGGACCGCGTGCCCGCCGCCGGGACCCCCGCCGACGACGACGCGGACGACGAGCGCCCCGCCGCCGAGCCCACCCCGTTCGACGCCGTCGTCTCCCCCGAGGCCGGATCCGCATGGACGGTCCCCGCGCCGCACGTCGTGAACGCCCACCCCTTCCGCATGCCGCTGCGCCCGAGCACGGAGGCGTCCGGCCCCGAGCCGGCCGACGCCGAGCCCGCGAGCCCCGCCCGTACCGAGGCCCCGCCCGCGCCCGTGCGCGCCGACTCCGCCCCCGTCGACGAC